>CAXUCL010000012.1:0-20480 GCA_964249395.1 uncultured Rhizobiaceae bacterium | reverse complement strand
GGCGGTCTTGGGGGGGGGGGGGGGGGGTTGCGCGCTCATGCCGCGCCCCTCGCCGGGGGCGGGGCGCCCGCCATCCGGGGTCGACTTCCCCGAACACGATGTCGAGCGAGCCGAGAATAGCCGAAACGTCCGCCAGCATGTGGTGCTTGCACATGTAGTCCATCGCTTGGAGGTGGGCGAAGCCAGGCGCCCTGATCTTGCAGCGGTACGGTTTGTTGGAGCCGTCCGACACCAGGTAGACGCCGAACTCTCCTTTCGGCGCCTCGACGCAGGCATAAACCTCGCCCGGCGGAACGTGGAAGCCTTCCGTGTAGAGCTTGAAGTGGTGGATCAGCGACTCCATCGAGCGCTTCATCTGCGAACGCTTCGGCGGTACGATCTTGCCCTGCACGGCGTTGAGCTGCCCGCCTTTCTCCGGTCCCGACAACCGCTCGACGCATTGCTTCATGATGCGCGCCGACTCGCGCATCTCAACCATGCGGATCAGGTAGCGGTCGTAGCAATCGCCGTTCTTGCCGATGGGAATGTCGAAATCCATCTCGTCGTAGCACTCGTAGGGCTGGCTCTTGCGCAGGTCCCAGGCCGCGCCGGAGCCACGCACCATCACGCCCGAGAAGCCGTGCGCCCAACAGTCTTCAAGCGACAACACGCCGATGTCGACGTTGCGCTGCTTGAAGATGCGGTTGTCGGTGAGCAGGCCCTCGATGTCGTCGCAGGTCTGCAGGAACGGGTCGCACCATTCGCCGATGTCGTCGATGAGCTGCTGCGGCATCTCCTGGTGAACGCCGCCCGGCCGGATGAACGACGCGTGCATGCGCGAGCCCGACGCCCGTTCGTAGAACACGACCAGCTTCTCGCGCTGCTCGAACCCCCAGAGCGGCGGCGTCAGGGCACCGACATCCATCGCCTGCGTCGTGACGTTCAGGAGGTGCGACAGGATGCGGCCGATCTCGCAGAACAGGACGCGCACGACCTGACCACGCTTGGGCACCGTGATGCCGAGCAGCTTCTCGATCGCCAGGCAGTAGGCGTGGTCCTGATTCATCGGCGCCACGTAGTCGAGGCGGCCGAAATACGGCGTGCCCTGGACGTAGGTCTTCTGCTCCAGCAGCTTCTCGGTGCCACGGTGCAGGAGGCCGATGTGCGGGTCGACCCGCTCGACCATCTCGCCGTCGAGCTCCAGCACGAGGCGCAGAACCCCATGCGCCGCGGGGTGCTGCGGTCCGAAGTTGATGTTGAAGTTGCGGACGTCGACCTCGGCCATGAGCGTCAAACCTTTTTCGACATCAGGCGAACCCGACAAACAACAGCAGCAGAATCGGAAGCGGCAACAGGGATAACCCGACGACGTTGAAACCGAACAACGTGAGGAACCACTGCGCGACGGAAAAAACGATCATGCCGGCACCCCCACGTTCGGCTTCCGCAGTGTCACGATGCGCCCGCTTCCATTGTGGCGACGAACTCGGCGCCGGTCATCTTCTTCGTGTCGTTGGCGAACGCATAGGCCGCCGGCTTCTCGTCGATGAAGATCTCGTTCGTGAACCGGAAGCGAGACGGGTCGTCGAGGGCGTGAAGCGAAACCACGATGTGACTTCCGTCCTGCATACGCCAGAACAAGCTGCTGCCGCAGGTGCGGCAGAAGAGGCGCTCGCCGTAGTCCGACGAGCGGTAGACACTCACCGCCGTTTCATCGTCGATCGCGAGCGTTCCGCACTCCACCGCCATAAACAAGCCGCCGCTCCAGCGCCGGCACATACCGCAGTGGCAGACGCCCATCTCGTCGTTCAGCGGAACCGCCGTGAACCGCACCGCGCCGCAGAGGCATCCGCCGACAAGTTCGTCGCTCATCGACGTCTCAGTTCGCCTTCGACTTCTCGTCGCCCGGCAGGACGTAGTCCGTCCCCTCCCAGGGCGACAGGAAGTCGAACTGCCGATACTCCTGCCGGAGCTGCACCGGCTCGTAGACGACCTGCTTCACCGCATCGTCGTAGCGAACCTCGACGAAGCCGGTCAGCGGGAAGTCCTTGCGCAACGGGTAACCGTCGAAGCCGTAATCGGTGAGAATCCGGCGCAGGTCCGGATGACCGGAAAAGATGATGCCGTAGAGATCGAAGGCTTCGCGCTCGTACCAGTCGGCCGCCGGGAACAGGTCGGTGATCGAAGGCACGAGATCGTCCTCTCCCGCCTGCACCTTCACGCGGATGCGGCGGTTCTTGTAGGGCGACAGGAAGTGATAGACGACCTCGAACCGCTCGGCGCGCTCCGGGTAGTCGACGCCGCAAAGGTCGATGAAGCAGACGAAGTGCAACGCCGGATCGTCGCGCAACCGCCGGACGGTCTCGACGATGTCGTCGCGCGCGACGGTGAGCGTCACCTCGTCGAACCGCGCGGCATAATCGGCGGCGTCCTCGCCAAGGATGCCCTTCACGTCCGCCAGGAGCGTTAGCGTCCGCTCGGACGAGCCGTCGTGATGCGCGATCCGGCTCATCGCTCGATCGTCCCCGTGCGGCGAATCTTCTTCTGCAGCAGCAGAATGCCGTAAACCAGCGCCTCGGCCGTCGGCGGGCAGCCGGGCACGTAGATGTCGACCGGCACGATGCGGTCGCAGCCGCGCACCACCGAGTAGGAGTAGTGGTAGTAGCCACCGCCGTTGGCGCAGGAGCCCATGGAGATGACGTAACGCGGCTCCGGCATCTGGTCGTAGACCTTGCGCAGCGCCGGCGCCATCTTGTTGGTCAACGTCCCCGCGACGATCATCACGTCCGACTGGCGCGGGCTGGCGCGCGGCGCGAAGCCGAAGCGCTCCAGATCGTAGCGCGGCATCGACGCCTGCATCATCTCCACGGCGCAGCAAGCCAAGCCGAACGTCATCCACATCAGCGAGCCCGTGCGGGCCCATTGGATGAGGTCCTCGGTCGAGGTGACGATGAAGCCCTTGTCGGCGATCTCGTCGTTGATCTCGGTCAGAAACGGATCGGCCGCGGGCGCGACGCTCAGCGGCTTCGCCGATCCGAGGTCCGTCGCCGGGGCGCGCAGCAGCCGCCCCTCGAAGTCGTCCTTCAGTCCCATTCCAGGGCACCCTTCTTCCACTCGTAGACGAAACCGACCGTCAAGACGCTGAGGAACACCATCATCGACCAGAACGCGTACCAGCTGACCTCGCCGAACGTCGCCGCCCAGGGGAACAGGAACGCGACTTCGAGGTCGAAGATGATGAACAGGATCGACACGAGGTAGAACCGGACGTCGAACTTCATGCGCGAGTCGTCGAACGCGTCGAAGCCGCATTCGTAGGCCGACAGCTTCTCGTCGTCCGGCGCCTTGAACGCGAGGAGAAACGGCGACACCAGCAACGCGCAACCGATCACCAGCGCGACGCCGACGAAGATGACGATGGGCAGGTACGAACCGAGCAGTTCCGACATCGCTGGCTCCAACGGCGGCCGGTCGAACACCGGACGATCGCTTGCTTCGCCTACGCCATAGCCGCCTTCGCGACGGTTCGACAACTGTTCCGTCAGATACGCCTGGCGACGGCCCGGTCAATGCGTCCGTTGGCCGCCGGAAACGGAGGATACAGCGGAAGGCGAAGCGGCAGTCGGGTCGAGGGCACCGCGTTTGCCGCCGTGGCGACACCACGTCCGTGTCGATCCTATTGCCGGCCCTCGACCTAAGTGGGAGAGCGACGGGACGATGCCGGAAACGACTGAAAGACAGTCGGAAAAGAGTGGCGCGAGTGACGGGGCTCGAACCCGCGACCTCCGGCGTGACAGGCCGGCACTCTAACCGACTGAGCTACACCCGCGCACTGCACCGAGCGACCCATGGGCCGGCGGCGTGAGCGGGTGTGTAAGGAAGGCCCCCAGCGCTGTCAAGCGAACCTAGCTACTGGCCTCGACATTGCCGAAGCCGTTGCCCGCAGGCGTCGCCATGTCGGTTGAGCATTGCGTTTCGGCGGTCGGCGGCTTAACGGAACCGCACGGACAGGGCGATTAGCTCAGTTGGTAGAGCGCCTCGTTTACACCGAGGATGTCGGCGGTTCGAGTCCGTCATCGCCCACCGGTCGGACGCTTTCAGCAGGCCGGCAACTTCGGTCCGGGGAGCGCGCAGACTGTGGCGCGAAACTTGCTGCGGTTATCGAACTGGCGTCGGCGTCGGTCGCATCGTAGCCAGGGAAACAGATGTTGCCCGCCGGTCGCCCACCGACTCGCAAATTCAACTCGGCACCGACGGCAAAGGACCGACGCGCCGGATGACGCGCCGGTCGAGCCGGGACTTACTTCGTCTTGGGAGCTTTCGCGGCCTTTTGGGCGGACGGGTTGACGGCGTCCTTGAGGCCCTTGCCGGGGGTGAAGCGTGCGACGTTGCGAGCCGGGATGTCGACCTCGGCGCCCGTCGAGGGGTTGCGTCCCTTCGAGGCCGCGCGATGGGACACGGAGAAGGTCCCGAAGCCGACGAGGCGAACGTCGTCGCCCTTCGCCATCGCGTCCTGCATCACGTCGAAGACGGCCTCGACGGCGCTGGCGGCGTCCTGCCTCGAAAGCTTGGATCCCTCGGAGACCGCGGACACGAGCTCGTTCTTGTTCATTCCTCTTCCTCCGGATTGACGACGTAAGCACCGCCGCATGGCGCGGGACGATGATCGACTCGCCACGGTGACGCAAGGGCGACGGGAGGCCGAGTCCAGCGAAAATCCGGTTTTCAAAAGAAAATGCCGCCGAAACCGGCGGCATTCCTTGCTCGAAGACTTGGCTCCGCTCAATGGGCGATGGCGGAAGCGTCGTCCGCCGGGACTTTCGGCTCTGGCACGGCTTCTTCCTCCGACCACTCCGTCGGTTCCGGCATGCGCGTCAGCGCATGGCGCAACACCTCGCCCATGCGGGCCACGGGAATGATCTCGAGGTTATTCTTGACGTTGTCCGGAATGTCCACGAGGTCCTTCGCGTTGTCCTCCGGGATCAGGACGGTCTTGATTCCGCCGCGCAGCGCCGCGAGCAGCTTCTCCTTCAGCCCGCCGATCGGCAGCACCCTGCCCCGCAACGTGATCTCGCCGGTCATGGCGATGTCGCGGCGGACCGGAATGCCGGTCATCACGGAGACGATCGCCGTCGCCATGGCCGTGCCGGCGGACGGGCCGTCCTTCGGCGTCGCCCCTTCCGGAACGTGGACGTGGATGTCCCGCTTGTCGAACAGCGGCGGCTTGATGCCGAAGTCGATCGCGCGGCTGCGGACGTAGGATGCCGCAGCGGAAATCGACTCCTTCATCACCTCCTTCAAGTTGCCCGTGACAGTCATCTTGCCCTTGCCGGGCATCATGACGCCTTCGATCGTCAGCAACTCGCCGCCGACCTCGGTCCATGCCAAGCCCGTCACGACGCCCACCTGGTCGTTGGACTCGACCTCGCCGTAGCGATAGCGGGGCACGCCGAGATAGTCGGCGATGTTCGACGCCGTCACCTCGACGGCGACGACCTCGCCCTTCAGGATCTTCGTCACCGCTTTGCGCGCCAAGGTCATCAGCTCGCGCTCGAAGGAGCGCACGCCAGCCTCGCGGGTGTAGCGGCGGGCGATCTCCTGCAGCGCGTCCGTGCCGACCGAGAACTCCTCGGGCTTCAGCGCGTGGTCACGGATCGCCTTCGGCAACAGGTGCCGGCGGGCGATCTCGACCTTCTCGTCCTCGGTGTAACCCGCGATGCGGATCACCTCCATGCGGTCGAGCAGCGGGCCGGGGATGTTCAGCGTGTTCGCCGTGGTGACGAACATCACCGGCGAGAGGTCGTACTCGACCTCCAGGTAGTGATCCATGAACGTCGAGTTCTGTTCCGGATCGAGCACCTCGAGCAACGCCGACGACGGATCGCCACGGAAGTCCTGACCCATCTTGTCGATCTCGTCGAGCAGGAAGAGCGGGTTCGACCGCTTGGCCTTCTTCATCGACTGGATGACCTTGCCGGGCATCGAGCCGATGTAGGTCCGGCGGTGACCGCGGATCTCGGCCTCGTCGCGAACGCCGCCAAGCGCGACGCGCACGTATTCCCGACCTGTCGCCTTGGCGATGGACTTGGCGAGCGAGGTCTTGCCGACGCCGGGCGGCCCAACGAGGCACAGGATCGGCCCCTTGAGCTTCGACTGCCGGCTCTGCACCGCGAGGTACTCGACGATCCGTTCCTTGACCTTGTCGAGACCGTAGTGCTCCTCCTCAAGGACCTCTTCGGCGCGCTTCAGGTCGATCTTGATCTTCGACCGCAGTCCCCAAGGCAGACCGAGCAGCCAGTCGAGGTAGTTGCGCACGACGGTCGACTCGGCCGACATCGGGCTCATCTGGCGCAGCTTCTTGACCTCGGCCTGCGCCTTCTCGCGGGCTTCCTTCGACAACTTCGTCTTCTTGATGCGATCCTCGATCTCGGCGACCTCGTCGCGGCCTTCCTCGCCGTCGCCGAGCTCCTTCTGGATCGCCTTCATCTGCTCGTTCAGGTAGTATTCGCGTTGCGTCTTTTCCATCTGCCGCTTGACGCGCGAGCGGATGCGCTTCTCGACCTGCAAGACGGAAATCTCCGCCTCCATGAAGGACAACGCCTTCTCGAGGCGCGCGCGAACGCTGACTAGCGCCAGCATCTCCTGCTTCTCGGCGATCTTGATCGCGAGGTGCGAGGCGACCGTGTCGGCAAGCTTGGAGTAGTCCTCGATCTGCCCGGCCGCACCGACGACCTCGGGCGAGATCTTCTTGTTCAGCTTGACGTAGTTCTCGAACTCGGAAACCACCGAGCGCGCGAGCGCTTCGAGCTCGACATGATCCTCGTCCGTCGCCGGAACCGTGACGGCCGACGCTTCGTGCCATTCGGTGCGCGACGTGAAGGCCGTGACGCGGGCGCGCGTCATGCCCTCGACCAGCACCTTCACGGTGCCGTCCGGCAGTTTCAGAAGCTGAAGGACGTTGGCGACGGTGCCAAGATCGTACATGACCTCCGCGGCCGGGTCCTCGTCGGCGGCGTTGCGCTGCGTGACGAGCAGGATCTGCTTGTCAGCGCCCATCACCTCTTCGAGCGCCTTGATCGACTTCTCGCGGCCGACGAAGAGCGGCACGATCATGTGCGGGAAGACGACGATGTCGCGGAGGGGAAGGACCGGGTACAGCATGACCTCGGCGGTGCCCTCGTTCGACGAGCTTGGCATGGATGTCCTTTCTGCGGCCTCGCCGCGACCGGCCACCCGTCCGAGCCTTCAATGGAGCGCTTCGGGCGGACGCCAGTCGTTATGTGGTCTCCGTCGGGAAGGGCTTCAATGGAGGTGAAAGGCGCGTCGCGAAGCCCGGACCGTCAGCCTCAAGCGCTGACGGTCTCCTTCTCGTCCTTGCGGTCGGAGTAGATGTAGAGGGGACGCGCGCGACCCTCGATGACCTCGTCCGAGATCACGACCTCCTGCACGCCTTCCAGCGCGGGCAGGTCGAACATCGTGTCGAGCAGGATGGCTTCCATGATGGAACGAAGGCCGCGAGCGCCCGTCTTGCGGTCGATCGCCTTGCGGGCGATGGCGCGCAGCGCGTTCTCGTGGAACGTGAGCTCGACGTTCTCCATTTCGAAGAGGCGCTGGTACTGCTTCACCAGCGCGTTCTTCGGCTGCACGAGAATCTGAACGAGCGCCGGTTCGTCGAGGTCCTCCAGGGTCGCCAGCACCGGCAAACGGCCGACGAATTCCGGAATGAGGCCGAACTTCAAGAGGTCCTCCGGCTCGACCTGGCGAAACAGGTCGCCGGTCCGCCGATCCTCCGGCGACGAGACATTGGCCGCGAAGCCGATCGAAGTCTTGCGGCCGCGGTCGGAAATGATCTTGTCCAGCCCGGCGAACGCCCCGCCGCAGATGAACAGGATATTGGCGGTGTCGACCTGCAGGAACTCCTGCTGGGGGTGCTTGCGGCCGCCTTGCGGGGGCACTGAAGCGACCGTGCCTTCCATGATCTTGAGAAGCGCCTGCTGCACGCCCTCGCCCGACACGTCGCGGGTGATCGACGGGTTGTCGGACTTGCGGCTGATCTTGTCGATCTCGTCGATGTAGACGATGCCGCGCTGCGCCCGCTCGACGTTGTAGTCGGAGGCCTGGAGCAGCTTGAGGATGATGTTCTCGACGTCCTCGCCGACGTAGCCGGCTTCCGTCAGCGTCGTCGCGTCCGCCATGGTGAACGGCACGTCGAGGATGCGGGCGAGCGTCTGCGCGAGCAGCGTCTTGCCGCAGCCCGTCGGGCCCATCAGCAGGATGTTCGATTTCGCCAGCTCGACGTCGTTGTTCTTCGCCGAATGCGCGAGGCGCTTGTAGTGGTTGTGGACCGCAACGGACAGCACCTTCTTGGCGAAGGCCTGGCCGATGACGTAGTCGTCGAGGACGGCGATGATCTCCTGCGGGGTCGGCACGCCCTCGCGGCTCTTCACCATCGAGGACTTGTTCTCCTCGCGGATGATGTCCATGCACAGCTCGACGCACTCGTCGCAGATGAACACTGTCGGACCGGCGATCAGCTTGCGGACTTCGTGCTGGCTCTTTCCGCAGAAAGAGCAATAGAGCGTGTTCTTCGAGTCGCCGCTCACTTTGCTCATTCGAATGTCCTTCCGATCCGACGGCCGACTTGCGTTGCAAAATCGGCCGGTCTCGGCCCTATGTTATGCCACGTCGGCATGATTGCAACCGCGCCCGCCGCGGCCGATTCGGCCGCCGCGCAACGGTTTCGTGACGGCTCGCATGCTGCTCATGAAAGCTTGAGCGACCCTTGACGGGATCGCGTCGTCCACAGCTGCGAGCGCGAAGCGCCGCCTCGCTCAGGAGCCGCTCGCCAACTGCGACTCGAGCGCCTCGCGGGACGAATAGACCTTGTCGATCAGGCCAAACTCCTTCGCCTCGTCGGCGGTGAGGAAGTGGTCGCGATCGAGGGTCTTCTCGATCGTCTCGTAGTCCTGGCCGGTGTGCTGGACGTAGACCTCGTTCAGCCGACGCTTCAGCTTGATGATGTCCTGCGCGTGGCGCTCGATGTCCGAGGCCTGGCCGGAAAAGCCGCCGGAGGGCTGATGCACCATGATGCGCGCGTTGGGGGTCGCGAAGCGCATGTCCTTGTGCCCGGCGCAGAGCAGCAGCGAGCCCATGGAGGCCGCCTGCCCGATGCAGAGCGTCGAGACGGCAGGCTTGATGAACTGCATCGTGTCGTAGATCGCCATGCCGCTCGTCACCACGCCGCCCGGCGAATTGATGTAGAGGGCGATCTCCTTCTTCGGGTTCTCGGCCTCAAGGAACAGAAGCTGCGCGCAGACCAGCGTCGACATGCCGTCCTCGATCGGGCCGGTGATGAAGATCACCCGCTCCTTCAGGAGACGGGAGAAGATGTCGTAGGCGCGCTCGCCGCGGTTGGTCTGCTCGACCACCATCGGCACGAGATTCATCGCTCTTTCGACTGGATGCGGCATGGGGGGAGACTTTCGATGGAACGGCGGGGCGCCGCGGGAATGGCATGGGGGCGGCTGAAGCCTGTCCGTAGATAGGACCCGGCGGCGGCGCTTCGCAAGTCGGCGACGTGCCGATCGCGCAAGCTTCCGCCCCACGGGCGTGGTGCCGCGACGAAATAGGCCGGCGACGTGCCGGCCTTCCGTCTCGTTCGGCGAAGGCGCGAGCCTCAGGACGCGAGCGCCAGCGGCTCGTCCTCCTCCTTCATCAGCTCTTCCTTCGTCACGGTCCGGTCGGTGACGTCGATCTGCGTCAGCAACCAGTCGACGACCTTCTCCTCGTAGAGCGGGGCGCGCAGGCTCGCCACGGCTTCCGGGTTCTTCTGATAGAACTCGTAGATCTGCTGCTCCTGGCCGGGATAGCGGCGGATCTGCTCGAACATCGCGCGCTGCATCTCTTCCTCCGAGATCTGCACGCCCGCCTTCTCGCCCATTTCCGAAAGCACGAGGCCGAGGCGCACGCGCCGGCGCGCCAGCGCCATGTAGTCCTCGCGCGCCTTCTCCTCCGTCGTGTCCTCGTCGGCGAAGGTCTTGCCGCCTTGTTCGAGCTCGCGCGTGACCTGCGCCCAGATGTTGTTGAACTCGGCCTCGACGAGCTTCTCCGGCAGGTCGAAGTCGTAGTCCTTGTCGAGCGCGTCGAGAAGCTGACGCTTTACCTTCTGACGCGTCGCCAAGCCATACTGGCTTTCGATCTGCTCGCGGACCACGGTGCGCAAGCGCTCCAACGACTCGATGCCGAGCTTCTTGGCCACTTCGTCGTCGAGCACCTGCTCCGCGCCGCGCGCGACGGTTTTCACCGTGACGTCGAACACCGCGTCCTTGCCCGCCAAAGCCTCGGCACCGTAGTCGGCCGGGAAGGTCACGTTCACCGTGCGCTCCTCGCCGGCCTTCGCGCCGACGAGCTGCTCCTCGAAACCCGGGATGAAGCTCTTGGAGCCCAGCACCAGCGCCTGATCCGTCGCGGCGCCGCCGTCGAAGGTCTCGCCGTCGATCTTGCCGGTGAAATCGATCGTCACGCGGTCGCCGTCCTGCGCCGCCTCCTCGGTCGGCTCGAAGGTGCGCGCGTTCTCGGCGATCCGCTTCACCTGGTCCTCGACTTCGTCGTCGGGGATCTCGACCACCGGCCGCTCGATCCTAATGCCGGCCGTTTCCTTCAGGTCGATCGACGGCAGCATTTCGTAGGAGATCTTGAAGCGGAAGTCCTGCTTGCCGGCGAGGACCTTCTCGGCTTCGCCTTCGTCCTCGGTCATCTCGATCTCGGGACGCATGGCGGAACGCTCGTTACGCTCGGCGATAACGCTGCGCGGCGTCTCGTTGAGGATCTGGTTGACGATCTCGGCCATCATCGAGCGGCCGTAGGTCTTGCGCAGGTGCGCGAGCGGCACCTTGCCGGGGCGGAAGCCCTTGAGCTTCGCCTGGTCCTTCGCCTCGTACAGGCGGGTCTGCAGCTTCGCCTCCAGATCGGAGGCGGGAACGACCACCTCGATGACCCGCTTCAGCCCCTCGGCCGTGGCTTCCCTGACCTGCATTCGCTCGTCCTCTCGTCGCCGGCGGAGCTGAACCGCCCGCCGATCCTGTTCTTCGCTTTCGGCCGTCGCGTCGTCGAGCCGATCGGTCGTCCCCGAGCGCCGCGACCGCGCCTGATCCCATTCACCCGTCTCGGAGTGCCGCCGGCAGCCGGCACGGAACTGGTGCGGGCGGAGGGACTCGAACCCCCACGCTTTCGGCGCCAGAACCTAAATCTGGTGCGTCTACCAGTTTCGCCACGCCCGCAACAACGCCGAGCGGCAACCCACGAGGCGCGCTCCCTTAACACCTGTTCGCGGCTGGGCAAACAACAAAGCGCGAGCGAGCCGACGACGTCGATCGGACCACCGATCCATCGCCTTCGCTGTCGACGATCGCCTCCGCAACGCGGTTTTCCCGTTTAAATCGATTTTTGCTGCATTGCACCATTAGCATCGCAGCCATGCGATATCGCGTCTGGTGCGGGCGAGGCAGCGCCACTAATTTCACCTCAACGGGGCCGAGAGGAATTTGCCGAAGGCTCTAGTCCGAACCGATGGAAAGACATCCGATGAACATCGCCCGCTCCTACAGCAACTGGCGCCGCTACCGCGAGACCTGCAACGAACTGCAGCGTTTGTCGCAGCGCGAACTCGACGACCTCGGCTTCAACCGTGGCGACATCCCGGCCGTGGCCCGCCGAGCCGTCCGCTAAGTTTCAAGGTTTCGCTCCGGCCCGATCCTCCTCCCAAGGGCCCGAGCGGATAGGCCTGCGTCTCTCCTCCCGAACGCAGGTCACGGAACCTTCGAGTCTCCTCCCGATCGAAGGTTCGTAAAACGACACCCGCCGGTTCCTCCCCCGGCGGGTGTTGTCGTTTCGAGGCCTGTGCTAAGGCCGGGCCATGAGGAAGAACCCCATTCACGTCGTCGGCGGCGGGCTCGCGGGCTCGGAAGCCGCATGGCAGATCGCCGAGCACGGCGTCCCGGCCGTCCTGCACGAGATGCGTCCGGTGCGCGGCACCGACGCGCACAAGTCGGTCGATCTCGCCGAGCTCGTCTGCTCGAACTCCTTCCGCTCCGACGACGCCCAGACCAATGCCGTCGGCGTCCTCCATGCCGAGATGCGGCTCGCCGGCTCGTTGGTTCTGCGGGCCGCCGACGCGCACCAAGTGCCGGCCGGCGGCGCGCGCTCGCCGTCGACCGCGACGGGTTCGCCGCGCGCGTGACGGCCGAGATCGCGGCGCATCCTTTGATCGAGGTGCGGCGCGAGGAGATCGCCGGCCTGCCGCCAGCCGAATGGGGCTCGACGATCGTCGCGACCGGGCCGCTGACCGCGCCGGCGCTGGCCGACGCCATCCGGACCGAAACCGGCGCGGACGCCCTCGCCTTCTTCGACGCCATCGCCCCGATCGTGCATTTCGACACGATCGACATGGGCATCGCCTGGTTCCAGTCGCGCTACGACAAGGTCGGGCCGGGTGGTACGGGCGAGGACTACGTCAACTGCCCGATGGATCGCGCGCAGTACGAGCGGTTCGTCGCCGCGCTGATCGCAGGCGAGAAGACGAGCTTCAAGGAATGGGAGCACGTCCCCTACTTCGACGGCTGCCTGCCGATTGAGGTCATGGCCGAGCGAGGGGCCGAAACGCTGCGGCACGGGCCGATGAAGCCGATGGGGCTGACCAACCGGCACAAGCCCGACGAGAAGGCCTATGCCGTGGTGCAGCTCCGGCAGGACAACGCGCTCGGCACGTTGTTCAACATGGTCGGGTTCCAGACGAAGCTGCGCCACGCGGAGCAGGTTCGGGTGTTTCGTACGATCCCCGGCCTGGAGCACGCCGAGTTCGCGCGGCTCGGCGGTCTGCACCGCAACACCTACCTCGACAGCCCGCGGCTGCTCGACCGGTCCCTGCGCCTGCGCTCGCGGCCGGACGTCCGCTTCGCCGGGCAGATCACCGGCTGCGAGGGCTACGTCGAGTCGGCGGCGATCGGGCTGCTCGCCGGCCGGTTCGCGGCGGCCGAGGCGCTGGGCCGGGAGGCTGTGCCACCACCAGCAACGACGGCCATGGGCGCGATCCTGTCGCACATCACCGGCGGCCACCTGTCGGTCGAAGAGGAAGGCGGCAAGCGGTCGTTCCAGCCGATGAACGTCAACTTCGGCCTGTTCCCGCCGATCGAGGCGCCGCGGACCGACGGCAAGCGGCTGCGCGGCAAGGAAAAGACGCACGCCAAGCGCCGGGCGTTGTCGGCGCGCGCCCTCGGCGATTGCGCGGCGTGGCTCGGCTTGCCGCAGACGTCAGCGTTGGCCGTCGCCGCCGAGTGAGGCGGCAGGCGCCGACCATTCCGCGCGGCGAAGGGCGATCTCGAGTGCGACCTCTTCGATAGCGGACGTATCGGCTCGATACGTGATCGTCCGCACCAGAATGCGGACGCTGCGGCCGTTCTCCGTGCGGCCGTCGAAGACCAGCGGACTTTGCGTGTCGGCGTCGCTCGACGCGGGTAGCGATGCCGCCCGACGTACGACCTCGGTGAGACTCGCGGTATCGCCGACGCCGTTCAGGCGCAAGTCGAGCCGTGATTCGTTCAAGGTCACGGCAAGCCGGTCGGCGATGCCGGTTCCCGATGCCTGTCCTTGTCCGGCCTGCCGATAGATGCTGGCAAAAACGAGATCGAAGCCGCCGACGTCGAAGCCGGTCGAAAGCGCCGAGGCGAAGGACCGGGTCTCGACCGACGTCGAGCCGTAGTCCAAGCGGAGTTGCGTCAGGATGGCCTGCCGGACGTCACCGTTGCCTTCGATCTCGAACCCGACCACAGCACGGCCTTCGGCCGCGAGCAGCGGCACGACGGCATCGACGGCTTCGACCTCATGCAGGGCATTGATCCGCGAGCGCAGCTCCTCGCGTCGATCACCGGCCAGATCGTTCGCGAGCAGCATGCCGTCCGGTGCGAAGTTCCGCTCGATGAACCCAAGCTGGCTGCGACGGACGATCTCCTTCGCGCCGAGCGGCCCAAGGCTGGAAAGCACAAGAAGGGCGAGCGGCACGGCGGCGATCAACCGGATGTCGCCGCGCAGGCGCGGTACGACCTGCGCGATGAGGATCGCGGCGACGGCGAGGGTCGCGAGCGCCAGATAGTAGCGTTCGACGGTGAAGCCCTGCTGCGAAACGCGCGACCAGACCGCGAAGCCGAGCAGGACGAGCGGCACGATCAGGATGCCAGCCCAGACCCTGCCGAACACCCGCGTCGCCACGCCGCCAGCGGCGAGGAACGGGTGCGCCGCGATGCGTTGCGCCAGGACGAACAGCGCGAACGTCGTGACGATCCAGCCGATCTGATTCCTCGGCACCTCGCCCGTCGCGATGATCTTCGCGGCGTAGAGGTGCAGCACGACGGCCGCGGCGAGGACGAGCGGCGACACGACCCAGTCGAGCAGCACGGCCAAGCCGCTGGCGAACGGGTCGCGGCGGTCGTCGGCGATCGGCTCCTCGTCGAAGTCGCGCGGGATGCGGCCGAGCGCGAACAACGGGCCGACGAAGGACGCCGCCGTCGTCCAGATATGCGAGTAGGCCCGGCTCCCGAGGCCGACATCGAAGAGGTAGCGGATCATCTCCAGGATGGCGGACAGGCCGAGCACGAACAGCATCACGGACACGAAGCCGAGGGCGACGCCGAAGACCGTCCAGATCGTGAAGAGCCAGAACCGGGACGGCGTCGAGCGGCGCAGGTGCGGCGCGAGCGGCACGAGGCAGATCAGCGCGGCGACGAGCGGCGGTGCGAACAGGAACGCTTCGAAGCCGAGCCAGACGAGCAGGCCGACCACCGCGAAAGCGACAGCCGCGGTCGCCTGCCGCACCGCGAAGCGCGAACCCCGGCTTTCAGCGAAGAGCGCTGCGCTGACGGACGCCGCGGCGCCGCACGACAGAGCGAGCATCAAGCGCAGCAACGTGTCGGGGTTGCCGAAATCCATGTCGGCGACGGCCATGTTCGCGACGAGCGCGATGGCGCCAAGCCCGACGACGGCGGCCGGAAAGCGATCGAGCGCAGCGCCGAGGCCGGAAACGAACCAGCGTCCGAGCCGGACGAACCGACCGTTCGTCTTCTGCCGAGGCTGCAGCGCGTCCGTCACCGTCGCATGGTCCGCCAGTAGTCGAACAGCCGCGCGATCGGTCGGGGCCGCTTGACCTCCGTTCGCCCGCTCGCGATGCGCGCGAGGCGATCCTCGATCCCGCGCAGCGGCAGGAACGCCGGCCTGAGACTGCGCGGAAGACCCGCCGCCCCGGTGTTCGCCTTCGCCAGATGGTCCTGAGCGTAGGCGGCGAAGGCGGCCGTCGCGCGGTTCGCGGCGTCCGGGTCGCCGCCCTGCAGCGCCTCGCGCGAGCACCCGACGGCGGCAATGACGTCGTCCGGCACGAAGATGTGCGCGTGCGCCGGGCGATGCGGCAAGAGGCTCAACGAGTCTACGGCAACCTTGGCGATGCCGGCGTGACCGGCGGCGTCGGCGGCCTGCGGCGCAACGTCCCGGTCGAGGATCATCGCGGCGAGCATGGTGGCCGCCGAAGCCGTTTCGCCGGCGTAGGCTTCGAGCGCGGCTCGGTCGGGCATCGGGTCGTCGTAGAGGTCGAAGATGCGGGCGTCGAGGAGGTTGCGGAACGCTTCCAGCGGCAGGTCGAACCGCTCGATCGTTCGAAAAAGGGCCTCGGCCACCGGGCTGCCCTGCCCGCTCGCTTCCAGCGGATCGGCCTCGAAGGCGTCGATGCGGTCGCGCCACCATTGCAGCCGGATTTCGCCGGGCATCGGCTGGCTGACGATGCGGCGGATCTTCGCCGTCTCGTCGTCGAACGCGTAGAGCGCGGCGAGGAACGGGCGGCGATCGGCGGGCGCGAAGGCGTTGGCGACGGCGCGGTCCGGATCGGCTTCCCGCACGATCCGCTCGCACTCGGCGAAAGCATCGCTCACGTCGCGCTCAATCGACCGCGACGAACGCGGCGGCGACCGGCCGCTCTTCCGACAGCATGACGTTGTAGGTCCGCACCGCCGCCCCGGTCGACATGGCGTCGCAGTTGAGGCCCAGCGACTTGAAGCGGTCGCCGAGCGGTTTCGGTAGGCGGCGAAGGTCGCGGCCCGTGCCGAACAGAAAGAACTTGTAGCCGTCCGCCTCCTCGAACGCCTTCAGAAGCCGCTCGCCGGCGAACGGCGCGTCCTCCGTGGCGTCCCAGCCGTAGATGCCCGACGGCAGGCACAGGACCGACCCGCGATGCGACATGCCGGCGAAGCGAAAGCCGCCGTTGCCGTAGGCTTCGATCTGCGCCCGGCCGGGAAAGTGGGCTTGCCGCATTTCGATGCCCTTGCTCATCGGGGCATCAGGTCCGAGCGGCGGGCGCACCCGCTCGGACGGAGCCTGCCGCGGAGCTGGCCGGCTCGGCGTCGAAGGCGTCGCCGCGCAGCTTGAAGAAGATCAGCACGGGCGCCGCGATGAAGATCGACGAGTAGATGCCGACCAGGACGCCGACCAGCAGCGGCGCCACGAAGGTGCGCACTACCTCGCCGCCGAAGATGTAGAGGGCGAGCAGCGCGAGGATCACGGTCGAGACCGTGATGATCGTGCGCGGCGTCGTCTCGTCGAGGGCGTTGTCGATGATCTGCGTCAGCGGCATCTTCTTATACTTGCGCAGGTTCTCGCGGATGCGGTCGAAGGTCACGACCGTGTCGTTCAGCGAGTAGCCGACGATCGTCAGGATGGCCGCGATGGTCGACAGGTTGAATTCCAGCCGCGTGACGACCAGAAAGCCCAACGTCATGATCACGTCGTGCATCGTGGCAAGGATGGCGCCGATGGCGAACTGCCATTCGAAGCGGAACCAAATGTAGACGAGGATGCCGAGCAGCGCGGCGCCGACGCCGAGGATCGCGGCCCAGGCGAGCTCCGACGACATGGTGGGGCCCACGACCTCGATGCGCTGGAAGTCGTATTCGTCCGCCACCTCGGTTCGGACCTTCGAGATCGCCGTTTGTGCGTCCGCGTCCGCGCCGACGACGCCGAAGCGCACGATGAGGTCGCTCGCTGCCCCGAACTCCTGCACCTGCACGTCGCCGGACAGGACGCGGCTTACGTCCTCGCGCACTTGCGCCACGTCGGCGGCGCCGTCCTTCGCCCGCAGCTCGATGATTGTGCCGCCGGTGAAATCGACGCCGTAGTTGACGCCGACCGTCGCCAGACCGACGAGCGAGGCGAGCGACAGGGCGGAGGTGATCGTGAAGGCCCAGTTCCGGACCCGCATGAAGTTGCCGTGGATGTTGCGCGGCAGCGGCACGAGGCCGCGCGGCACCTCTTTCGGGCGGCGCCGCTTGACCCAGAAGGCGATGAGCCATTGCGTCAGGGTCAGGCCGGAGAAGATGGTCGTCAGAACGCCGAGGCCGAGCGTCACCGCGAAACCGCGGACCGGGCCGGTGCCGAGGTAGAACAGCGCCGCCGCCGCGATCAGGATCGTTATGTTGGAGTCCATGATCGTGCCCTGCGCCTTGGTCAGGCCGGCCTCGATCGACTGCAGCACCGTGCGCCCGCTTCGGCGCTCGTCCAGGATGCGCTCGTAGATCAGGACGTTGGAGTCCACCGCCATGCCCATGGTGAGCACGATGCCGGCGATGCCGGGAAGCGTCAGCGTGGCGCCCAGAAACGTCAGCACCGCCATGAGCAGCACGACGTTGACGACGACGGCGACGTTGGCGAGCAGGCCGAGGAAGCCGTAGGCCATGACCATGAAGCCGATGACGAACAGGCCGCCAATGATCGCGGCCGTCTTGCCCGCGGCGATCGAGTCGGCTCCGAGGCCGGGGCCGACGGTGCGCTCCTCGATGATGTTCAGCGTCGCCGGCAGGGCTCCGGCGCGCAGCAGCACGGCGAGGTCGTTGGCGCTTTCCGAGGTGAAGGAGCCGGAGATCTGCGCCCGGCCGCCGATGATCGCCTCGTTGATGCGCGGGGCGGACAGGACGACGTTGTCGAGGACGATGGCGAAAGGCCGCCCGACGTTCTGCTGTGTGACGGCGCCGAACTGCTGCGCGCCGCGCGAGTCGAAGGTGATGTCGACGATCGGCTCGTTGGTCTGCTGAGAGAAGCCGGCCTGCGCGTTCGACAGGTTGGCGCCGGACACCATCACCTGGTTCTGGACGAGGATCGGCTGCGGGGGGGTGTCCTCGGTGAACAGCAAGGTCGAGCCGGCCGGCGGCCGGGCGCCGCGCTGCACGTCCTCCGGCGAAGCCGTCAGGTCGACGAGGCGAAAGGTGAGCTGCGCCGTCTTGTCGAGCAGTTCCTTCAACCGCTGCGGGTCCTGCAGGCCCGGCACCTGCACCATGATGCGGTCGTTGCCCTGGCGCTGGATCACCGGCTCGGTGGTGCCGAGCTCGTCGACGCGGCGCCGCACGACCTCGATCGACTGGGCGACGGCGCTGGAGATGCGCAGGTCGAGGCCCGGCTCCGTCAGGGACAGGCGGAACGCGCCCGGCTGCGGCTCGGCCAGCGCGATCTCTTCCACGGCTGCACCGGACAACAGGCTACCCGTCACCGGCTCGGTCAGGGGCCGGAGCGCCTGCCGCGCGGCCTCGGCCTGCGATGGGTCGCGAAGGAGGAAATCGACGGTCGAGCCGGAATCGGTCAGGCCGGTATAGCCGACCCGGGCCGCGCGGAGCGCGGTGCGGGTCTCGTCGCGCAAGCTCTGCAAACGAGCGCGTTCGAGCGACGGCCGGTCGACCTGAAGCAGGATGTAGGAACCGCCCTGCAGATCAAGGCCGAGCGTCAGGGACTTGCTCGGCAGCCAACCCGGCAGCGCCGCGCGCTGGTCTTGCGTCAGGACGTTGGGCAGCGCGAAGAGAACGCCGACGAGGACCGTCAGCCAGATCAGGATCGTCTTCCAGCGCGAAAAATACAGCATGTCGATCCTGAACGGCATCGAGGCGACGGCGACTTGAACCCGCCGCGCCTCCTGCGAAGGCTTCGCGTCCGCTGAGCCCCGCCCCTCGGCTAGGCGTCGCGAAGACGGCTATTTCGTGTTCGCCGCCTGCGGCTCGCCCTTTACCCGCACGTCGGAAACAGTTCCCTGCAGGACGCGGATCTTCACCTGCTCGGCGATCTGCACTTCGAGCTCGCCGTTCTCCATCACCTTGGTGACGCGCGCCACGATGCCGCCGCCCGTCACCACCGTGTCGCCGCGGCGGATGTTGCGGATCATCTCGTCGCGCTTCTTCATCGTGGCGCGCTGCGGCCGGATGATCAGGAAGTACATGATCGCGAAGACCGCGACGAAGGGAAGGATCGAGATCAGGATGTTGGTCGTGCCACCTCCGCCGGCAGGGGCGGCCGCTTGCGCGAAGGCGGGCGAAACGAACATGGGGTTGCTCCTCAACGGGATGGACGCCCGGGCCGAAGCGGCTCTTTACGGGGTGCGCGAAATATACGAACGCTCCCCTTCAATGCAACACGCCGCCAACCCCCTCCCCGTTCCATGACCGCCTTGCCGCAAGCCGCGGAAAACGCCGCGTTTCTCCTTCGACTCGACCGCATCGCCGCGGCGCTCGAACGCCTGGCGCCGGCACCGGCGCCCGAACCCGACTTCGCGGCGGCGGACTGCTTCGTGTTCGAGCCGCCGCTCTCGCTTCTTCCGGTTCGGCAGGTCAACCGGGTCCCGATCGGCCTTCTGAAAGGCATCGACCGCTCGCGCGACATCCTGCTAGCCAACACGCAGCGCTTCGCCGCCGGGCTGCCGGCGAACAACGCGTTGCTCTGGGGGGCGCGCGGCATGGGCAAGTCTTCGCTCGTGAAGGCGGCGCACGCCGAGGTGAACGCGACGCGGCCGACCGAAGCGCCGCGGCTGAAGCTCGTCGAGCTGTCGCGCGAGGACATCGAGCACCTGCCGGCGCTGATGGGCGTGCTGCGCGATGCGCCGTTGCGCTTTCTCCTGTTCTGCGACGACCTGTCGTTCGACGCGAGCGACGCGTCCTACAAGTCGCTGAAGGCGGCGCTCGAGGGCGGCGTCGAGGGACGGCCGGCGAACGTCCTGTTCTACGCCACCTCGAACCGGCGGCACCTGTTGCCGCGCGACATGATCGAGAACGAGCGCGCGACGGCGATCAATCCGGGAGAGGCGGTCGAGGAGAAGGTGTCGCTGTCGGACCGCTTCGGGCTGTGGCTTGGCTTCCACAACTGCAGCCAGGACGACTTTCTGGCGATGGTCGACGCCTACCTTGCCGCTCTCGGCCTCGACGCGGACGCGGACGCGGTGCGTCGCGACGCGCTGGAATGGTCGGTGACGCGCGGCAGCCGATCGGGCCGCGTCGCCTGGCAGTTCGTGCAGGACTTGGCGGGACGGCTTGGGCGGACGCTGGACGGAATCTCGTAACGAGAAAGGCCCGCCCCCCCCCGTGGGGCCGGGGGGCCCGCGGCCCCCCGGTGCCCAAGGCGTTAATGGGGGTCGTTGCCGGGTAGACGGGGGGCCACTT
>CAXUCL010000011.1:23064-32569 GCA_964249395.1 uncultured Rhizobiaceae bacterium | reverse complement strand
GCCTTCGGCGCCCGCCGCCCATCAAACGATGGACGGAGCATACGACTACCCGCACCGACCCGGCTCGCAGCGCGAGCGCGGGGCCGCCGACGCGCGTACGCGCTGCGGAACGCACGCGGCTTAGCTCTTCCTCCTTCTTGGCCGATCGCCTGGCTACACCGACTCGTTGAGGCCAGTCGGCCGGGTCGCCATTTGGGACGAACTTTATCGTTCTTCCTTCGTTCGCGTTATCTACCTTGACTTCCAGCTGCCTCGAAGCGACATTACGACCAGAACAAAGAGGGAACATCAATGACCGTGATCCTGAAGGACTTCGCCTCGCTCGTCGCCGTGTCGATGTTTCTCATGAGCTTCGCGCTCCTGCTGGGCGCCGTCTGACCCGAACGCCGCACGCCTTTCCTGTGAAGTCCGTCTTTGCCCGACTCGACAGCCTCGATCCCGACGACGAGGATATCTTCCTCACGGAACACGAGGCGGACGAGGACGAGATGGCGGCACCACAGCCGGCGACGAAAACCGACCGCGCCCTTCGCTTCATCCACCTTCGCTGTCACAGCGCCTTCTCGCTGCTCGAAGGGGCGCTGCGCATCGATCAGATCGTCAAGCACGCCGTCGCCGACGGCGCGCCGGCGATCGGCATCGCAGACACCAGCAACCTGTTCGGTGCATTGGAATTTTCCGAAAAGGCCGCCAAAAGCGGCGTGCAGCCGATCATCGGCTGCCAGCTCGAAGTCGACTTCGGCGACAACGACGGCGAGGGTGGGTCGCGCGACAAGGCGGCGCTCGCCGGCTTCCCGCCGCTGGTGTTCATCGCCACGACCGAGAAGGGCTACGAGAACCTCGTCGACATCGTTTCGCTGGCCTATCTCGCGCACGACGACAACAGCCGGCCCTTCGTTCGATTCGATTGGCTGCCGACCAGGGCCGAAGGTCTTGTCGTCTTGTCCGGCGGGCCGCTCGGACCGATCGGGGCCGCCTTGCAGGCCGGACGCGGTCCCGTCGCCCGGCGGCGGCTCGAAGCGTTGGCGGCCCTCTTCGGGGATCGGCTCTACGTCGAGCTGCAGCGTCAGACGGGCTACAGCCAGCGCGTCGAAGCCGAGACGCTCCTTCTTGCCTACGAACTAGGCCTGCCGATCGTCGCGACGAACGAGCCCTTCTTCATCTGCCCGGACGACTTCGACGCCCACGACGCCCTGATTGCGGTGGCGAGCAACAAGCTCGTCAGCCAGGAAGAGCGGCGACGGCTGACGGCTGACCATTGCTTGAAGAACCAGGACGAGATGGCGGTCCTGTTCGCCGACCTGCCGGAAGCGTTGGCGAACACGATCGAGATCGCGCGGCGGTGTTCGGTCCGCGTTCGCACCCGCAAGCCGATCCTGCCGCGATTCGCGGGCGCCGACGCCGATCCGGCGCAGGCCGACCTCGCGGAAGCCGCCGAGCTGCGGCGGCAGGCCGAGGAGGGGCTGACGGCGCGTCTCGCGGCGCACGGCATGGCGCCCGGTCAGACGGAAGCCGTCTACCGCGAGCGGTTGGAGTTCGAGCTCGACGTCATCGGCCGGATGAAGTTCCCGGGCTACTTCCTGATCGTCGCCGACTTCATCAAGTGGGCGAAAGGGCAGGGCATCCCGGTCGGGCCGGGCCGCGGCTCGGGCGCCGGTTCGCTCGTGGCCTGGGTCTTGACCATCACCGACCTCGATCCGCTGCGCTTCTCGCTGTTGTTCGAGCGGTTTCTCAATCCCGACCGTGTCTCCATGCCGGACTTCGACATCGACTTCTGCCAGGAGCGGCGCGGCGAGGTGATCCGCTACGTGCAGGAGAAGTACGGCCGCAGCCAAGTCGGCCAGATCATCACCTTCGGAACGTTGCAGGCGCGCGCCTGCCTGCGCGACGTCGGCCGCGTGCTCGAGATGAGCTACGGCCACGTCGACAAGCTGTGCAAGATGGTGCCGGCCAACCCCGCCAATCCGGTGACGCTCGCGCAGGCCATCGAGGGCGAGCCGCGGCTGCAGGAAGCGCGGGAGAAGGAGGAGATCGTCGATCGGCTCCTGTCGATCGCGCTGAAGCTGGAAGGTCTCTACCGCCACGCCTCGACGCACGCGGCCGGCATCGTGATCGGCGACCGGCCGTTGCAGCAGCTCGTGCCGATGTACCGCGATCCGCGCTCCGACATGCCGGTGACGCAGTTCAACATGAAGTGGGTCGAGCAGGCCGGCCTGGTGAAGTTCGACTTCCTCGGCCTTAAGACGCTGACCGTCCTGCAGACCGCCGTCGCGCTGATCGCCCGGCGCGGCATCAGCATCGACCTCGGCAAGCTGCCGCTCGACGACAAGCCGACCTTCGACATGCTGACCCGCGGCGAGACGGTCGGGGTGTTCCAGGTCGAATCGGCCGGCATGCGCAAGGCGCTGATCGGCATGCGGCCCGACCGGCTGGAAGACATCATCGCCCTCGTGGCGCTCTACCGGCCGGGTCCGATGGAGAACATCCCGACCTACAACGCCCGCAAGCATGGCGAGGAGAAGCCGGACTTCCTTCACCCGAAGATCGAGCACATCCTGAAGGAAACGCAGGGCGTCATCATCTACCAGGAACAGGTGATGCAGATCGCGCAGGTCCTGTCCGGCTACTCGCTCGGCGAGGCCGACCTCCTGCGCCGCGCCATGGGCAAGAAGATCCGTGCCGAGATGGACGTGCAGCGCGTCCGCTTCGTCGACGGCGCGGTCGAGAACGGCCTGGCCAAGCCGCAGGCGAACACGATCTTCGACCTGCTCGCCAAGTTCGCGGACTACGGCTTCAACAAGAGCCACGCCGCCGCCTACGCGCTCGTCACCTACCAGACGGCCTATCTGAAGGCGAACTATCCCACCGAGTTCCTGGCTGCGTCGATGACGCTCGACGTCGGCAACACGGACAAGCTCAACGAGTTCCGGCGCGACGCGGCGCGGCTCGGCATCGCGATCGTGCCGCCGTCCGTGCGGACGTCCCACAAGGCCTTCGAGGTCGAGGAGAACCGCATCTTCTACTCGCTGGCCGCGATCAAGGGCGTCGGCGAGCAGGTCGTCGACCACGTCGTCGGCTTGCGTGAGGAGCGGGACTTCGCGTCGCTGGAGGACTTCTGCGCCCGGATCGATCCGAAGATCGTCAACAAGCGGGCGCTCGAACACCTGGTCGCGGCCGGCGCGCTGGACTGCTTCGAGCACGAGCGCCACGCGCTGCACGGCAACGCCGACCGCCTGAACGGCTATGCCGCCTGGCGCAGCGAGAGCCGGTCCTCCGGCCAGAACGACATGTTCGGCGGCTCTGTCGGCGGCGAGCCGGAACGCCTGCGCTTGGCCGAAACGCAGCCGTGGACTTCGGCCGACCGGCTGATGCGCGAGTTCGCCGCTATCGGCTTCTACCTGTCCGCCCACCCGCTGGACGAATACGCCGCGACGCTGAAGCGACTGAACGTCCAGACCTATGCGGAAGTCTGCGCCGGCGTCCGGCGCGGCGCGTCGGCCGGCCGCATCGCCGGCACGGTCATCTCGCGTCAGGAGCGGCGGACCCGCACCGGCGGCAAGATCGGCATTGTCAACCTGTCGGACCCGAGCGGCCAGTTCGAAGTCGTCCTGTTCTCCGAAACGCTCGGGCAGTTCCGCGACATGCTGGAGCCGGGCGCCGCGGTGATCCTGATCGTCTCGGCCGAGGAGCGGCCCGAGGGCGTGTCGCTCCGGGCGCAGGGCGTCCAGTCGCTGGAGGACGAGGCGACCCGCATGCAGAAGTCGCTGCGCGTCTTCCTGCGCGAGGCGCGACCGCTGGAGGTGTTCCGCCGCCAGCTCCAGAGTGGCGACTCGGACGTGTCGCTGGTGCTGATCCGCGCGAACGGCGAGCGCGAGATCGAGATCGCGCTGCCCGGCAAGTATCGCGTGTCCCCGCAAATGGCCGGCGCCATCCGCGCGACGCCGGGCGTGGTGGAGGTGGAGCTGGTCTGATCGAGTCTTCGGGCAGCGATTGCGGTAGGGTCTCCCACTCGCCCGTCGGCGTCGAGCTAATCGCGCACCCCGTCGTTGCGGTGCGCCTCGCGCTGCTTCGCCAGCGCGGCGGCCGCCACGCGCCGCTCCCGCGAGCCGAACGTGGTGCCGGTCTCGATGACCGCGTTGCCGAACCGGTTTCGCACCGCGTCGAAGGCGGCCTCGGCCCGCGCGTTTCGCGCGGCGCTCGGGTCGACGAGGTCGTCCGGGTCGGCGCGCGCGGCCGGCACGAAGTCGCCGCAGCCGATGCCGATGAGGCGAAAGCGCGTCCCGTCGAGCTCGCGCTCGAGCAGCGCCCGTCCCGTCTCGAAAATGCGGCCGGCGAGCCGGGTCGGGCGATCGAGCTTGCGGTTGCGCGAGCGCAGCTTGAAGTCCGTCGACTTCAGCTTCAGCACCACGGTCGTTGCGGCGAGGTCGGTCGCCTTCAAGCGACGCGCGACCTTCTCCGACAGGCCGCGCAGGATCGGCAGCAGCTCGTCGGCGCCTGCCAGGTCCGCGTCGAAGGTCGTTTCGGCCGAAATGCTCTTCGTCTCGCCGATCGGGTCCACGGGCCGCTCGTCGACGCCGCGCGACAGGCGCGCGAGACGTTGGCCGATCGCGCCGTGGCGCCGCATCAGGTCGGCCTCGGACAGCGTCTGCAACTGTCCGATCCGCGTCAGGCCATCGCCTCGAAGCGTCGCGGCAAGGCCCGGACCGACGCCCCAGATCGCCGAGATCGGGCGGTCGGCGAGGAAGGCGAGCGTCTCGTTCCGCCCGACGACGGTGAAGCCGCGCGGCTTGTCGATGTCGGACGCGACCTTCGCCAGGAACTTGTTGTGCGACAGGCCGACAGAAACGCTGATGCCGAGGTCCCGCTCGATGGCGCGGGCGAGGCGGGCGAGCAGCAGGGCCGGGACCGCGCTGTGCAGCCGCTCGGTTCCCGACAGGTCCATGAAGGCCTCGTCGATCGACAAGGGCTGGACGAGCGGCGTCAGCGCCCGCATCCGGTCGCGCACGGCGCGGCCGAGGGCGGCGTATTTCGCCATGTCCGGCTTCACCACCGCCGCTTCCGGGCAGAGCTTCAACGCCTGGAACATCGGCATGGCCGAGCGCACGCCCTTGATCCGCGCGATGTAGCAGGCGGTCGTGACGACGCCGCGTCGGCCGCCGCCGACGATCAGCGCCCGGTCGACGAGCTCCGGTCGATCGCGCTTCTCCACCGCCGCGTAGAAGGCGTCGCAATCGAGATGCGCGATGGACAGCGACGCAAGTTCCGGATGAACGAGGAGCCGCGGACTGCCGCAGGCCAGGCAACGGCGCCGCGCGCCCGCCACCGGCGCGAGGCAGTCGCGGCAGAAGCCGTTCGCTCCGTCGGCCCTTGTCGCAACCGATTCCATCGGGCGAGAATAGGCTTCGCGTCCGGCGCGGGCAAATCAGCCAGCCGCCAACAACGCCTCGATCTTGTCGGTCGCGTCCGGCCAGCCGACGGCGGCGATCGCGCCCGGCGGGAGCGGCGGCAGATGGCACCGGAAGGCGTCGTTCGCCATCAGATGCACGAGTCCGGCTGCCGGGACGCTGCGCGAAACGGAGACGAGGTTCGGCGGCAGGTCGTCGACGAACACGAGCGAACCGGACCACCTCTCCGTCAGCTCCGCCGCCACCGAGCCTTTCGAGCGCGTCGTCGCGATGAGCGGGAAGCCCAGGCTGTGTCGGTCGAGGAGCCGCCGACGCGCGGCGTGATGGATCGGCGTCATCGCCGACAGGAACACGATGTCGGCGCGTCGTTGGAGCGCCTCCAGCGCGTCGCCGACGCCCTCGACGGGGCGTTGCCGAGCTTCCTGCTCCCGGTAGAGGCGCTCGGTGACGGCGTCGAGCTCGCCGCCGCTCAGCGCCGCGCCGGTGGCGCGCGAGCGCACGTTGCCGGTCAGATGGAAGCTGTCCGGCGACAGGTGCGCGCCGACTTCGTCAAGAAGTGCGCGGAACGGTTCGATGAAGTGCAGCACCACCTCGTCCACGTCGAGAAGCACCAGCGCATCGCGCGACGGCCGGAGCTCGGACGGCAGCGGCCCCGCGGAGGCGTGCGCCGTCACGGGTCGCTCGGCATGTGGGGTCCGCCGAGCCGTGCGCGGGCCGCCGCGACGTCTTCCGGCCGCAGGCCGCCGTGCGCGGCGAAGGCATCGAGCGTCGGCTCGTGATCGAGGATGAAGTCCAGGAGGCCAACGAAGGACGCGGGACGCTGCAGTTCCTGCCGCAGTTGCGCCACGTCCAGGCCGGACAGATCGAGGAAGCGCTGCATCAGATCCGGGTTGTCGGCCAGGAAAACCACCGCCTTGATCCCGACCGCGACGGCTTCGTCCTCGCTTGGGTTCGTTGGTCGGGTTGAGGGATTCTTCAGCATGCTGGGGGGTGCCCTCCGGGCCGGACCTTGGATTCCCCAATTCTTAAATCAATTCGTCCTAACCTTCCACGACGCGGAAAGGGCGACCCGCCCGTTCCCTTGGCGCATCTGGAGTGATTGCGGATGCCGAAGACAGTGATGATCGTCGAAGACAACGAGCTCAACATGAAGCTCTTTCGCGATCTTATCGAGGCCCACGGCTACGCGACGATCCAGACCCGCAACGGTCAAACGGCGGTCGAGCTCGCGCGCAAGCACCGGCCCGATCTGATCCTCATGGACATTCAGCTCCCGGAGATTTCCGGGCTCGACGTGACGCGGGACTTGAAGGCCGATCCGGAGCTGCACCGCATCCCGGTGATCGCCGTGACGGCCTTCGCGATGAAGGGCGACGAGGAACGCATCCGGGCCGGTGGCTGCGAAGCCTACATCTCCAAGCCCATCTCGGTGACGAAGTTCATCGAGACCATCAAATCCTTCCTCGAGACCTAAGGCCGAACGCGTGAGCGGACGCATTCTCGTCGTCGACGATGTCGAAGTGAACCGCCGTCTTCTGGCGACGCGCCTCCACGCCGAGTATTTCGACGTGCTGACGGCGGGCGACGGGGCCGAGGCCTTGGCGGTCTGCGAAACGGAAGCCGTCGACCTCGTTCTGCTCGACGTCATGATGCCCGGTCTCGACGGCTACGAGGTCTGCCGCCAACTGAAGAACGGTCCGCGCACCCAGCACATCCCGGTGATCTTGGTGACCGCGCTCGACCGGACGAGCGACCGTGTTCGGGGCCTGGAGGCCGGTGCCGACGACTTCCTGACGAAGCCGGCGCGGGACCTGCAGCTGTTCTCGCGGGTGAAAAGCTTGCTCCGGCTCAAGCTCCTGACGGACGAGCTGCGCATCCGCGCCGACACCACGGCGCATCTCTTCGAGTCGCCGGACGTGTTGGCGGAGATCGGGCAGGGCGGTCGCGGGGGGCGGATTCTCGTCGTCGACGACGACCCGACATCCGGCTCGCGGACCGCGCGCATCCTGGGCGGCGAACACGATTGCAGGACCATGACGGAGCAACCCGAGCTGGCCGACTGCGAGAACACCGAACTGCTCGTGCTGAGCCTCGGCATCCAGCGCTTCGACCCCTTGCGGCTGTGCTCGCACCTCCGAGCGACCGAGGCGACCCGTCGCCTGCCGATCCTGGTGATCGCCGGCGCGGCCGACGAGCTCGCGGTGGCAAAGGCGCTCGAACTCGGGGTCAGCGATTACCTGTTGCGTCCGATCGATCGCAACGAGCTGCTCGCGCGCGCCCGGACGCAGATCAAGCGGGGACGCTACGACGCCGGACTGCGGCAATCGCTGCGCACGACGATCGAGCTCGCCTCCGTCGACGCGCTGACCGGGTTGCAGAACCGCCGCTTCCTCGACGCGCACCTGCCGAATGTCATCGAGCGGGCCAGGCAGGACAGCCGCGCGCTGTCGATGCTCATCGCCGACATCGATCACTTCAAGTCCATCAACGACCGTTTCGGTCACGACGTCGGCGACGAAGTCCTGCGCGAGTTCGCCCGACGGGCGAGGGAAGGCTCGCGCGCCAGCGATCTCGTTTGCCGCCTGGGCGGCGAGGAATTCGTCGTCGTGATGCCCGACACCGAAGGGGAGGCCGCCGCGCAGATCGCCGAGCGCCTGCGGCGGCTCATGTCGGACGCGCCCTTCGCGGTGAGCGCGGGCGAACTCGACGTCACGGTTAGCGTCGGCCTGGCCGTGTTCGACGCGAGCCGCGACGATCCCGCTTCGCTCATGAAACGCGCGGACGCCAGCCTCTACGCCGCCAAGCGCGAAGGCCGCAACAGGGTCGCGCAACTCGCCGCCTGAAGCGAGCCGCCGCGGCTGCCTTAACCAATCCTTTCCAAATGGTCATTGGTGAAGGCCGCGAACGGTTGCTATTCCGGGGGCCGACGGAGACACTCGACGCACCGAAACGCGGTACGGGAACGTCTCCTGGTCGAGCTCGACTCCTCGCGGGGTGCTCAGGTCCGCCGCATCTCCTGGGTCCCGTGGGGCGGCCGATCGATGCCTGGCATAGCGCGGTCTCCTCGTACCGCCGCCGGCATCGGTCGGCCATTTTTTTATCCGCCCCGGCACGCCGCTCAGTCGATCCAAACGAAAACGCCGCTCCGTTGGGAGCGGCGCTTGAACAACCGGCCGACGATGCCGGCTACTTGATCTTGGTTTCCCGGAACTCGACGTGCTTGCGCGCGACCGGGTCGTATTTCGTCTTGACCAGCTTGTCCGTCATGGTGCGGCTGTTCTTCTTCGTGACGTAGAAGAAGCCGGTGTCCGCCGTGGACAGGAGCTTGATCTTGATGGTCGTGGCCTTCGCCATGATGCTCGCCTCGTTGCCTTCGGCCGGGAGGCACGGCGGTCACGGGACCGCGAGGCATCCGGCGATAACGTCGGTTCGGTCGCGGTCGGCGATGAACGCCGAAACGCGTCGCGCCCGAACCTCGCGGATCGGGCCGAATGGTCGGCGGATGCAATATCGGACCCGCCCGCAAAGTCAAGAACGGGAAAGGTTCAGGACCCGCGCCGCGATGAGAACGAGGTAGGCCGCGAAGAATGCGGCGAGCGCGTAGGCGAAGCCGTTGGAGCCGAACGCGTCGAGCGAGGCGCCGATCGATTGCGGCCCGACCAGCATGCCGAGCGAGTAGCAGAAGATGAAGGCGGCGTTCGCCGCGGCGAGCTCGCTCCCGGCGAGCTTCGAGCCGAGATGCGCGAGCCCGACCGTATAGAGCCCTGCGACGACACCGCCCCAGACGAACAGCGCGGTCGCCATCAGCCACCAGCTCCCGACGAGGAACGGCAGGCAGAGCGAGCCGCCGAGGCCGACGATCGCGAAGATCAAGAGCAGCAGTCGGCGGTCGCGCACCCGGTCGCTGAACAGGCCGATCGGGATCTGCAGGAGGACGTTGCCGAGCCCGATCGCGGTGAGGAGCTGCGCCGAGTCGCCTTCCGGGAAACCGACCATGCTCCCATAGATCGGGAACAGCGCGAAGCCGCCCGACTCGACGGCGCCAAACACCAGAATCTACACGGTCTCCGTCGGCAGCAGCGTCAGATAGCGCCGGAAGG
>CAXUCL010000011.1:0-23054 GCA_964249395.1 uncultured Rhizobiaceae bacterium | reverse complement strand
GTGCTCGCCGCTCACCACCGGCTCGCGGCTGCACGTGAAAAGCAGGGGCAGGGCGGAGGCGAGCAGCACGCCGCTGCCGATCGCGAAAGGCAGGACGCCGCCGGAGCCGACCTGCGAGAAGATGAAGGGGCCGAACGCGAAGCCGAGCGACAGGCACGTCGCGTAGATGCCGAGGATCAGCCCGCGCTTGCGCGGCGGCGCCGCCGTGCTGATCCAGAACTCCGACAGGATGAACAGCGCCGTCACCGCGAAATGGAACGACAGCCGCAGCGGAAACCACGTCCAGAACGGCACGAAGTAGAAGAAAGCGAGCCCCGAAGCGGCGGCGACGAGGATTGATGCGAGCATCAGCCGGCGCACCCCGACGCGGCGGGCGAGCGGCGTGACCAGCGGCGCGGCGAGAAGCGACGCGATGCCCGCGACCGCGGTGTTGGCGCCGATCATCGTCGGCGAGATGCCGCGTTGCTCCAGCGTGACGCTGAGCAACGGCAGCCCGAGCCCGAGCGCGGTGCCGACGGCGCTGATCGAGGCGATGGCCGCGCCCGCGCCGATCCAATCGATCGCTTGGATCGCGTCGCGCTCGCCCGTCCCTTGCGTCACGCGCCACGCGCCGGTTTGACCGTCGCCCTAATGGTCGCCGGTCTCGTCGTTGCGCCCGAAGCCGTGCATCCGCATTGACCATTGCAAACCGATCGTCAGTCCCTTCATCGGCCGCAGCAGCGCCAGCGACATGACGATCGTCAGCGGAATGAACAACCCCAAGCTGGCGGCTAGCGACAAGGGCATGAACTCGTCCACCGCCATGAACCAGGCGACGATCAAGTGACCGACGACGAAAACGGTCAGGTAAGGCGGCAGATCGTCGGCACGGTGCAGCCCGTCGTACGGCTCCTCGCACGCCGCGCAGGCCGGAACCGCGCGGAGGTAGCCGGCGAAGAGCTTGCCCCCGCCGCAACGCGGACAACGGCAGATCAGCCCGCGCAACATGGACCGGACCAACGGCCGCTCGGCTTCGATCGTCTCCGGGCGCGTCGTCGCGCCGGCATGCCGAACCGTATCGACACTCATCGCTTCTTCCTCAATCTCGCCGCGAGGTTCTTCGCCGGCTTGCCGCGCGGACGGCCGGACGCTCGCAGGCCCGCCTTGTGGAACGACGCGGTGGAGCGTCCGAAGTTCCGCGGCTCGCTCAGCATCTCGAACCGCATGGAGCCGGCAAGCGGGATCGCCTCCACCAGGCGCACCTCCACTAGGTCGCCGAGCCGATAGCCAGCGCCGCTGCGGCTGCCGACCAGCGAATGCGCGACCTCGTCGAAGGCGAAGAACTCGGCGCCGAGCGTCGAGACCGGGATGAAGCCGTCCGCTCCGAACACAGGGAGCGCGACGAACAGTCCGGACTTGGTGACGCCGGTGATGCGACCGGCGAAACTCTCGCCGATCCGGCCGGCGAGGTGATGGGCGATGAGGCGGTCGATCGTCTCGCGCTCCGCCGCCATCGCGCGCCGCTCGGCCTTCGAGATGATCTCCGCGGTGTCGGCGAGCTCGGCCTCCTCCGCCTTCGTCAGGCCGCCGTCGCCGAGACCGAGCGCGGACACGAGCGCGCGGTGGACGATCAGATCGGCGTAGCGGCGGATGGGCGAGGTGAAGTGCGCGTAGCGCATGAGGTTCAGGCCGAAATGGCCGAGGTTGTCCGGCGAATAAACGGCCTGGCTCTGGGTCCGCAGCACGATCTCGTTGACGAGGTTCTCGTGCTCGCCGGCCCGCACCTGCGCCAGGATGCCGTTGAAGTGCGACGGGCGCAGAGTGCCGGCCTTCGCCAGCGAGATGTCGAGCGTGCGCAGGAAGTCGCGCAGCGACTCGAGCTTAGCGAGCGAGGGCGCGTCGTGGACGCGGTAGATCAGCGCTTGGCGCTTGGCCTCCAGCGCCTCGGCGGCCGCGACGTTGGCGAGGATCATGAACTCCTCGATGAGCCGGTGCGCGTCGAGCCGGTCCGGCACGACGACGCGCTCGACGCGGCCGTCGGCGTCCAGCACAATCTTCTTTTCCGGCAGGTCGAGGTCGAGCGGCTGGCGGTCGCTGCGGGCGCGCTTCAACAGCGCGTAGGCGTCCCACAGCGGGCGCAGCATCCCGTCGCGGACGGCGTCCGAAACGGGCGAGGGCGCGCCGTCGATCGCTCCTTGCGCGTCGGCGTAGGCGAGCTTGGCATGGCTGCGCATGAGGACGCGGTGGAACGAGTGGCGCCGCTTTTCGCCGTTCGCCGCCAGCACCATTCGCACCGCCAGCGCCGGCCGGTCGACGTCGGGCCGCAGCGAGCAAAGGTCGTTGGAGATGCGCTCCGGCAGCATGGGGACGACGCGGTCCGGGAAGTAGACGGAGTTGCCGCGCAGCCGCGCCTCGACGTCGAGCTTCGAGCCGGGGCGGACGTACCAGGACACGTCGGCGATCGCGACGGTGAGCACCATGCCGCCGGGGTTGGCCGGGTCGTCGTCCGGCGCGGCGTGGACGGCGTCGTCGTGGTCCTTGGCGTCAGCCGGGTCGATCGTGACGAGCGGCAGCGCCCGCCAATCCTCATGGGCCGACACCGACACGCGGTCCGGCGCCGCCTCGGCTTCCGCGAGCACGGCACGCGGGAAGACGTGCGGGATCGAATGGGCGTGCAGCGCGATGGTGGAGATGGCGCGCTCGCTGTCGAGCGAGCCGACGATCCGGACGACGCGCGCGCGCGGCAGGCCGGCGCGGCCGCGATCGAACGGCTCGATCTCGACCAGGTCGCCGTTGCGCGCGCCGCCGCTGTCGCCCGGCCCGATGGCATATTCGCTGGCGCGCCGCTCCACCGGCTCGATCCGCCCGCCGCCCCCGTGGCTGGAGCGAAAGACGCCGAGCGCCACTGTCTGCTTGCGGTCGAGGACGCGGATCACCGTCGCCGTCGGGCCGCCTTCGGCTTCCGGGTCGAGCTTGGCGAGGATGCTGTCGCCGACGCCGGCCGTCGCGCTCCTGTCGCTCTGGATGACTCGGAACACCGGCCGGTCCGCGTCGTCGTCCCACTTCGCCGGCTCGGCCAAAAGGCCGCCGTCGTCGTCGCGGCGACGGATGGCGAGAACCGTGACGGGTGGCAGTGCGCCGGGACGCGAGAAGGCGCGGCGGTTGCCGGCGAGCGCGCCTTCGGCCTGCAGGTCGGCAAGGATGTCCTTCAGCAGGACGCGGTCGTCGCCCTTCACGTCGAACGCTTTGGCGATGTCGCGCTTGGCGGCCCGGTCGGGATGCTCGGCGACGAAGCGCAGCACGGCCTCGCGCGTCAGAACGGGCGTGTCGCGGTCCGAACCGCCCTTGCGCGCCATCGCCGGTCCTATTCCGCCGCCGCCGGCTTGGCGGCGCGCTTCTTCGGCGCGGCCTTGGCCTTTGCAGCGGTGGCCTTCGGCTTGGCGGCCGCCTTCGCGCCGCCGCGCGCCGTTCCGCGCGCGGGAGCCGGCTTGCCGCCCCCGGTCTTCTCGGCGCGTTCGGAGAGGAGCGCGATGGCTTCTTCCAGCGTAACGGCAGCCGGGTCGCGACCGCGCGGCAGCGTCGCGTTGACCTTGCCGGTGTTGACGTAGGGGCCGAAGCGGCCTTCGCGCACGGTGATCGAGCCGCCGAGCGTCGGGTGCTCGCCGAGCGTCGCGATCGCCGCCGGCGTGCCGCGCCCGCGCGCGCCCTTCTCCTTCTTCTCGGCGATCACCGTCACCGCGCGGTTGAGGCCGACCGTCAGGACGTCCTCGATCGATTCGAGGTTCGCGTAGGCGCCGTCGTGCTGCAGGAACGGACCGTAGCGCCCGAGCCCGGCGAGGATCGGCTTGCCGCTTTCGGGGTGCTTGCCGACCTCGCGCGGCAGCGACAGGAGCTGCAACGCCTTCTCCAAGTCCATTTCGGCCGGCAGCCAGCCCTTCGGCAGCGACGAGCGCTTGGCTTCCTTGCCGTCGCCGCGCTGGACGTAGGGCCCGAAACGGCCCGGCCGCAGCGTCACGACCTCGTCGTTGGCGGGGTCCCTGCCGAGGTCGCGGACCTCGCCGCCGTCGGCCGCGCCGTCGCCCTCGGGGGCCAGCGTCGAGCCGAGCTGCCGGGTGTAGTTGCATTCCGGATAATTCGAGCAGCCGACGAAGGAGCCGAACTTACCGAGCTTCAACGACAGCTTGCCGCTGTTGCAGCGCGGGCAAAGGCGCGGATCGGCGCCGTCTTCGCGCGCCGGGAACACGAGCGGTCCGAGGTCCTCGTTCAGCGCGTCGAGGACATCGGAAACGCGCAGCTCCTTCGTGCCCGCGACGTGCGCCGAGAACTCCTGCCAGAAGTCGCGCAGCACGTCCTTCCAGGCGAGCTCGCCGGCCGAGATGCGGTCGAGCTTGCCTTCGAGGTCGGCGGTGAAGTCGTATTCGACGTAGCGCTCGAAGAAGTTCTGCAGGAACGCCGTGACGAGGCGGCCCTTCGCTTCGGGCCGCAGCTTGCGCTTGTCGTTGACGACGTATTCGCGGTCTTCCAGCGTCTGCAGCGTCGAGGCGTAGGTCGACGGGCGCCCGATGCCGAGTTCCTCCAGCCGCTTGATGAGGGACGCCTCCGAATAGCGCGGCGGCGGCTCGGTGAAGTGCTGGCTCGACTCGATCAGGCGCTTGTCGAGCGCTTCCTTCGCTTCCATGCGTGGCAGGCGAGCGTCGTCGTCGTCCTCGTCCGCACCCGGCTTGGCGCTGTCGTCCCGGTGGTCGACATAGGCGGCGAGAAAGCCGTCGAACCGCACGACCTGACCGCTGGCGCGCAGCTTCGCCCGGCGGTCGGACGCGACAGCGTCGATTTCGGCGACGGTCCGGTCGATCTCGGCAGCCGCCATCTGACTGGCGATCGCCCGCTTCCAGATGAGGTCGTAGAGCCTCGCCTGGTCACGATCGAGGAACCGCTCGACGTCTTTCGGGTGACGCGAGAAGGCGGTCGGGCGGACGGCTTCGTGCGCTTCCTGCGCGTTCTTCGCCTTCGCGGAATAAAAGCGCGGCTTCTCCGGCACGTAGCGGTCGCCGAAGCCCCGGCCGATCGCCTGGCGCGCCTCAGTGACGGCTTCCGGCGCGATCTGCACGCCATCGGTCCGCATGTAGGTGATGAGGCCGACGGTTTCGCCGCCGATGTCCATGCCCTCGTAGAGCTTCTGCGCCACCTGCATGGTGCGCGAGGCGGAGAAGCCGAGCTTGGCCGAAGCGGCCTGCTGCAGCGAGGACGTGGTGAAGGGCGGCCCGGGGTTGCGCTTCGTCGGCTTCGACTCGACAGTCGCCACGGAGAAGCGCGCGACGTCGAGCATCGCCTTGATCGCCTCGGCGTCCGCCCCGTTCGCGACCGACAGGCGCTGCATCCGCTTGCCGTCCCATTCGGCCAGCCGGGCGATGAAGTCCTCGCCGCGCGGCGTCGCGAGGCGGGCGACGATCTGCCAGTATTCCTGCGGCTTGAAGCGCTCGATCTCGCTTTCGCGCTCGCAGACGAGGCGCAGCGCGACGGACTGGACGCGGCCGGCCGAGCGCGCCCCCGGCAGCTTGCGCCAAAGGACGGGGGACAGCGTGAAACCGACGAGGTAGTCGAGCGCGCGGCGCGCGAGGTAGGCGTCCACCAGCGGCTCGTCGATCTCGCGCGGCTTCGCCATGGCGTCCAGCACGGCGCTCTTGGTAATGGCGTTGAACACGACGCGACGCACCGGCTTCTTGCCGACGGCCTTCTTCTGCCGCAGCACTTCGAGGACGTGCCAGGAGATCGCCTCGCCCTCGCGGTCCGGGTCGGTGGCGAGGACGATGGCGTCGGCCTTGCGCGCCGCGTCGGCGATCTCGGACAGTCGCTTCTGCGATGGCTTGCCGACTTCCCAGCTCATGGCGAAGTCCTCGTCCGGCAACACGGAGCCGTCCTTCGGCGGCAGGTCGCGGACATGGCCGTAGGACGCGAGAACCTTGTAGTTCGCGCCGAGATACTTGTTGATCGTCTTCGCTTTCGCCGGCGACTCGACGATGACCAAATCCATCCGACACCCTGGAAACGTTGCGCGCCCGCTCGCGACGCCGCATCGGGCATCGGCCTCCGCCGCCGATCCGACAGATGGACAGCTTCGCTCGGGCGGTCAAGGGCGGGGGTGGCCGGCCCCCTCGACCGGCGGACGACTCCGATCGGACCGCGCCACGAGCGGACCTCGTTCGCGACGGGCGACCGCGATGCCTGATCGGGGACCGCCGGCAGGCTTCAATACAACAGCGAGACCGAGCCGTCGCGATGCCGGTCCAGCCGACCGGCGAGGGTCAGCTCCAACAGGATCAGTTGAAGCGCGCCAGCGTCCAGCCCGGTGTGCTCGGCGAGGTCGTCCAAACTCACCGGTGTCGGGCCGAGCGCCCGCACCACGCGTTCGCGATCCGGTTGCGTCGCCGTCCCGTCGCCGTCGGTTTCCGGCATGGGCTCGTCGAAGGTCGGTGCCATGCGGGCGACGGGATGTCCCAACGGACGCAGGGCCGACGCGACGTCGGCGGCTTCCGTCACCAGGATCGCGCCGTCCTTCAGCAGGCTGTTCGTTCCGCCGGCGCGCGGGTCGAGCGGCGAGCCGGGCACCGCGAAGACGAGGCGTCCCATCTCGCCGGCGAGCCGGGCGCTGATCAGCGAGCCGGAGCGCGTCGCCGCTTCCACGACGAGCAGGCCGAGCGACAGGGCGGCGACGACGCGGTTGCGGCGCGGAAAGTCCACGGCGCGAGGCTCCCAGCCGAACGGCATTTCCGACGCGAGGCAACCGCCGTTATCGACGATCCGGCGCATCAGCGGCGCGTTCTCCTTCGGGTAGGGCTTGTCGAGCCCGCCGGCGAAAACGCCGACCGTCCCGGTTGCGAGCGCCGCCTCGTGCGCCGCCGTGTCGACGCCGCGCGCCAGGCCCGACACCACGACGAAGCCCGCCGACCCCAGCTCCGCCGCGAGCAGCCGGGTGAGCTTCACGCCGGCAAGCGACGCGTTGCGGGCGCCGACGATCGCGACCGACGGCTTGGCGAAGACACCGGCGTTTCCCATGATGGCCAGCACCGGCGGCGCGGCTTCGGTCGCGAGCAGCAGCGGCGGATAGTCGCCTTCGCCGCGACACACGAAGCGGGCACCGAGCTTGTCCGCGCGTGCCAGCTCCGTCGACGCGGTGGCGGCGTCGCAGACGACGATCCGCCGCCGCGAGCCGCCGCGCGCTGCGAGTTCCGGCAGCGCGTCGAGCGCCGCTTCCGCCCCGCCGAAGCGGTTGACGAGACCGCGGAAGCTGACCGGCCCGACGTTCTCGCTGCGGATGAGACGCAGGAAAGCCAGGCGCTCGGCGTCGCTCAATTGCTGCGGCGGGATCGGGTTCGGTGTCGGCATCAGCCCTTCGCGCCGATCCGACCTTCGGTGCCGGCGAGCAGGCGCTCGATGTTCGGCCGGTGCTTGAACCAGACGATGGCGGTGAGGACGGCGGCGAAGCTGGCCGCCTGCGGGAGATCTAGAAGATAGTAGCCGATCGGCACGACCGCCGTCGCCGTCAGGGCGGCGAGGGACGAGAAGCGGAACGCTGCCGCCATCGCCAGCCAGACGGCGGCGAAGACGGCGACGCCGACGGGGGCGAGGCCGAGCAGGATGCCGATGTAGGTCGCGACGCCCTTGCCGCCCTTGAAGCGGAGCCAGACCGGGAAGAGGTGACCGAGAAAGGCTCCGAGCCCGCCGGCGATGGCCGCCGCCTCGCCGCCGAAGTACCGGCCGACCAGCACGGGGATCGTGCCCTTGAGGATATCGCCGAGCAGCGTCGCGGCGGCGAGCGGCTTGCTGCCGGTCCGCAGGACGTTGGTCGCGCCGATGTTGCCGGAGCCGATCTTGCGGATGTCGCCGCGCCCGGTCGCCCGCGCGAGGACGAGGCCGAACGGGATCGTCCCGCAGAAGTAGCCGAACAGCAGCACCGCGCCGAGAACGGCGATCTCCGATCCGTTCACGGCGCCGTTCCCACGCTTGCCTCCGTCCGCGCGTCGAACACCGTCCGGCCCCCAAGGAGCGTCCGTACGACCTCGCCCTGCAACCGCGCGTTCTCGAAGGGCGTGTTCTTGGATTTCGAGCGGATGCGCTCCTTCGCGTAGATGAAGGGCGCGTCGAGATCGACGATCGCGACATCCGCCACGGTCCCCGGCGCGAGGGTGCCGCGATCGAGCTTCAAGAGCTTCGCTGGCGCCGCGGTCACGCATTCCACGAGCCGAAGCAGCGGCACCTCGCCGGAATGGTGCAGCCGGAGGAGTGCGGGCAGCAGCGTTTCCAGGCCGATCGCACCGGATTCGGCCTCAGCGAACGGATGCCGCTTGCCGTCGGCGTCCTGCGGATCGTGCGCCGAAACGACGATGTCGATCGTGCCGTCCTTCAGAGCCTCGATCATCGCCAGCCGGTCCTCCTCGGCGCGCAGCGGCGGCGACAGCCGGAAGAAGGTGCGGTAGGCGCCCACGTCGTTCTCGTTGAGCGTCAGATGGTTGACGCAGACGCCGGCCGAAGCCGAAACGCCGCGGCGTTTGGCAGCGCCGATCGCCTCCGCCGACGCCGCGGTCGAGATTTGCGCGGCGTGGTAGCGGCAACGGGTGAGGGCGGCGAGACGAAGGTCGCGCTCCAGCGGGATGATCTCCGCCTCGCGCGGGATGCCGGGGAGGCCGAGCCAGGAGGCGAGCAGGCCCTCGTTCATGACGCCAGCGCCGGCCAAGTCCGCGTCCTGCGTCTCGTGCATCACCAGCGCGTCGAAGTCTCGGGCGTAGGTCATGACGCGGCGGAGCAGCGCGGCGTTGCGGATGGTCCGCCGCCCGTCCGTGAAGGCGCGAACGCCCGAATTGCTCAGGAGGCCGATCTCCGTCATCTCGCGGCCCGCGAGACCGCGCGTCAGCGCGGCGGCGGGATAAACGTTGACGACGGCGGTTTCGCGCGCCGTGCGCATGACGAACTCGGCCAGCGCCACGTCGTCGATCACCGGATCGGTGTCCGGCATGGTGAGGACGGAGGTCACGCCGCCGGCCGCCGCGGCGCGGCTCGCCGAGCGGATCGTCTCGCGGTGCTCGCCTCCGGGCTCGCCGATGAACACGCGCGCGTCGACGAGGCCGGGCAGAACGGCGAGGCGCTCGCCGTCGATCACCTCGGCGCCGTCCGGCCGGCCCTGGTTCAGCGCGTCCGATCCTGCCGCCCGGATGTATCCATCCGCGACGACGAGCGTTCCAATCGCGTCGACGCCGCGGGCGGGGTCGAGGATGCGGGCGTTCTCGACGACGAGCGGGCGGGGTGCGACGGTCACGCAGCCGCCCGCTCGGCCGCCGGCAGCAGCGCCTGCATCACGGCCATCCGCACCGCGACCCCCATCTCGACCTGTTCCTCGATGACGCTTTGCGGCCCATCCGCGACCTCGGAGGCGATCTCGACGCCGCGGTTCATCGGTCCAGGGTGCATCACCAGCGCGTCCGGCTTGGCGAGCGCCAGCTTCGTCTCATCGAGCCCAAAATAACGGAAATACTCGCGCACCGAAGGCACGAAGGCGCCCGCCATGCGCTCGCGCTGCAGGCGCAGCATCATGACGACGTCCGCTCCGGCGATGCCCTCGTCCATCCGGCGGAACACCTCGACGCTCATCTGCTCGATGCCGGCGGGCAGCAGCGTCGAAGGCGCGACGACCCGCACTCGCGCGCCAAGGGCGTTGAGGGCGACGATGTTGGAGCGGGCGACGCGGCTGTGAAGCACGTCACCGCAGATCGCGACCGTCAGTCCGGCGATGCGGCCCTTGCGGCGGCGGATGGTGAGGGCATCGAGCAGCGCCTGCGTCGGATGCTCGTGCGCGCCGTCGCCGGCGTTCACCACCGCGCAGCCGACCTTCTGCGCCAGCAACGCGACGGCGCCGGCCGCGTGGTGGCGCACGACGAGGATGTCCGGATGCATGGCGTTCAGCGTCATCGCCGTGTCGATCAGCGTCTCGCCCTTCTTCACGGACGAATTGCCGACCGACATGTTCATGACGTCCGCCCCGAGCCGTTTGCCGGCGAGCTCGAAGGACGCCTGCGTGCGGGTCGACGCCTCGAAGAACAGGTTGATCTGGGTGCGGCCCTTCAGGACCGACTTCTTCTTGTCGGCCTGACGCCCGAGCGCGATCTCGGCCTCGGCGCGGTCGAGCAGCGCCTCGATCTCGAACGGCTCCAGACCGGCCATCCCGAGCAGGTGGCGCTGGCGGAACTCCAGAACGGTCGGCGGGGCGCTCATCGCCGCGCGTCTTATGAAAAAGGCGCGCGGCCGGCAAGGATCGCCGACGTCGTTCCATCCGCCGCCCGAGCGGTTGAGCCGGTCGAGCGGCGTTAAGGTTAACGAACGGTGAACGCTTGCGGGCTCGAACCCGAGCGGCGATCAAGGGTTTGAGACGAAACGCGAAAAGGGCGACCCCGTTATGCGACGCCTCGTCACCACGAGCCTTCTGGCCAGTTGGATCGGCTTCCTCGCGGTCGGCACCGCCGCGACCTCGATCGCCCTCTTGGCTTCGGCTGATTCTACGTTTCCCCGGCCTGACATGCTCGATGCGCGAGTGGCGACCTTGATGGACACGGTCCTGGTCGGCGGCGAGGCGGCGATCGTCTCATTGACGGCGGCGGCCATCTTCTCCGCGATCATCGCGAGCTTCCTCGGTCTGGTGATCTGGCGACTGCAGTCGACGGACCCGGCGAGCGTCGACGCGGGCGAGCGCGTCGGGTTCGGCGCGCTCGCCGCTACTGGGCTGATGGTCGTCGGGGTCAGGGTCGGGGGTTTGGGAGCCTATGACGACGTCGCCTCGCCTTCGACGCTCTGCATCGCGCTGCTGCTGACCGCGGTGGCGCTGCGCCTCGATCGTTCGCTCGATACCGAACCGGCCGAAGCCGATCCCGACGAAGCGTTCCGGGCAGGTGTCGCCTGCCTCGCGCCCGAAGTCGCCCGCAGCGCGTTGCGGATGCCGCCGATCGTTGGCCGCAACCATCGGGAGACGTCGGAATGATGCGGACGTTCCTGCTGCTGGCGCTCGCGCCGACCGGCTTCTTCTGGGTCTGGCACCTTCTCGCGACGAACGACATCTGGTTCTCGCGCGAGCACCACGACATGGTGTTCGTGCTTTACGCCCAGCTTCTGCGTATCGAGCCGGGCGACGTGCCGTTCGTGTTCGGCAAGGCGGTCCTGTTGGACGGACTGATCATCCTCGCGGTCGTCGGCTATCGTCGTCGTCGCCGGATCGTCGCCTTCGTGCGAGGCCGCCTCGGTTATCCGGCGGTCGACGCCTGATCGACGGCCGCCAGCCGATCCAGCGCGCCCTGCAAAATGAAGGCCGCGGCGGCCGCGTCGATGCGCTCGGCGCGTTTCGCCCGCGACACGTCCATCGCGATCATGGCGCGCGTCGCCGCGACCGTCGACAGGCGCTCGTCCCAGAAAGCGATCGGACGCTCGTCGAGCCGGATGTAGTTGCGCACGAAGGCGCGAGTGGACTGCGCGCGGGGGCCTTCCGACCCGTCCATGTTGAGGGGCAGGCCGATCACCAGGGCACCGACCTTCGCCGCGTCCAGCATTTCCAGAAGCGCTGCGGCGTCCGCGGTGAACTTCGTGCGCCGCACCACCGCGCGCGGCACGGCGAAGCTCCAGGACAGATCGGACAGGGCGACGCCGATCGTCTTGGTGCCGAGATCGAGCCCGGCGACGACGACGTTCCCGTCGCGCAAGGCGGTCAGCGCCGCGAGGTCGACCGTCGCCATCCGCCCTTATCGCATCCCATCGCTTCGGCTTGACCGGCGGCCGCTCGGGCTCAAGTAGCCAAACCGGCGGCGGCGGGCTAGGTCGCGCCGGCAGACATTCGGGGCTCGGCGATGAGAATCACCTATTTCGGCCATTCGGCCTTTCGCATCGACGTCGGCGCGTCCGTGATCCTGATCGACCCGTTTCTGACGGGCAACCCGGCCTTCACCGGCGACGTCGAGCAAGCGACGCGCGGAACGACGCACATCCTCCTCAGCCACGGTCATGGCGACCACCTCGGCGACACCGTGTCGATCGCCAAGGCGACCGGCGCGAAGGTGGCCGGCACCTACGAACTCGTGTCCTACGTGAAGACGAAGGGGGTCGAGGCGATGGAGCCGATGAACACCGGCGGCACCGTCAAGTTCGGCGACTTCTCCGTGACCCTGACACAAGCCTTCCATTCGTCGTCCTTCACCGAGGACGACGGCGCGACCGTTTACCTCGGCATGCCGAACGGGTTGATGTTGCATTTCGCCGACGGCCCGACCGTCTACCACATGGGCGACACGGACATCTTCGGCGACATGGCGCTGATCGAGGAACTGCACCATCCGGCCATCGGCCTGGTGCCGATCGGCGACCGCCTGACCATGGGAGGCGCGGTGGCCGCGCTGGCCTGCCGGCGCTACTTCAACTTCTCGAAGATCGTCCCAATCCATTGGGGTACGTTCCCGTTCCTGGACCAGAGCGTCGAAGCGTTCCGCGAGGCGCTGGAAGGCGACGCGCACAAGGTCATGGTGCCGAAGGTCGGCGAGCCCTTCGAGGTTTGACCGCATCGTTGCGCGGGCGAACGGCCTTTCGTATAGCGATGCGCCAACTGCGCATGCACTCCCGGTAGCCAAACCGGGCTCGTTTCCGACCCCCGAGGCTCCCGCTCGATGTCCGTCGACCTCGCCACCGTTCGCCGCGTCGCCCGGTTGGCGCGCATCGCCGTTTCCGATGACGAAATCGCAGGCATGCAGACCGAGCTGAACGGCATCCTCGGCTTCGTCGAGCAACTGTCCGAGGTCGACGTCGAGGGCGTCGAGCCGATGACGTCGGTGACGCCCATGGTGATGAAGACGCGTCGCGACGTGGTGAACGACGGCGGGAAGGCCGCGGACATCGTCGCCAACGCGCCGCTGCGGGACGCGAACTTCTTCGTGGTGCCGAAGGTGGTGGAATGACGGCGCGCGCCGCTTCGGGCTTGAGCGCCACCGCGCTCGGGGTGTTCGCCGCCGCCTTGCCGAACGGATCGACGCGCGCCGGCACGCTCAAGACGACGAAGCCGAATTGATGACCGACCTCACCGCGTTCACCATCGCCGAGGCGCATCGGCATCTCGTCGCTAAGGAGTTCACGGCGGTCGAGCTCACGAACGCCTACCTCGCGGCGATCGAGGCGGGGAACCCGGCGCTCAACGCCTACGTTGCCGTGACGTCGGACAAGGCGCGCGCCATGGCGAAGGCTTCGGACGACCGCATCGCTGCTGGCGAGATCGGCCGCCTCGAAGGCATCCCGCTTGGCATCAAGGATTTGTTCGCGACCGAGGGCGTCCACACGCAGGCCTGCAGCCACGTGCTCGACAAGTTCGAGCCGCGCTACGAGTCGACCGTCACCGCCAACCTTTGGGCCGACGGCGCGGTGATGCTCGGCAAGCTCAACATGGACGAGTTCGCCATGGGCTCGTCCAACGAGACGAGCCACTACGGGCCGGTGATCAACCCGTGGCGCCGCCGCGGCTCGAACGTCGATCTCGTGCCGGGCGGCTCGTCCGGCGGCTCGGCCGCGGCCACCGCCGCGCGGCTCTGCACCGGCGCGACGGCGACGGACACCGGCGGCTCCATTCGCCAGCCGGCCGCCTTCACCGGCACGGTCGGCATCAAGCCGACCTACGGCCGTTGCTCGCGCTGGGGCATCGCGGCCTTCGCCTCTTCGCTCGACCAGGCGGGGCCGATCGCGCGCGACGTGCGCGACGCGGCGATCCTGTTGCGGTCCATGGCGTCGGTCGACCCGAAGGACGCGACCTCGGTCGATCGCGTGGTGCCGGACTACGAGGCGGCGGTCGGCGGCTCGGTGAAGGGTCTACGGATCGGCATCCCGAAGGAGTATCGTGCCGAGGGCATGCCGGCCGAGATCGAAGCCGTCTGGAGCCGCGGTATCGAATGGATGCGCGAGGCGGGCGCCGAGATCGTCGACGTCTCGCTGCCGCACACGAAATACGCGCTACCGGCCTACTACATCGTCGCACCCGCCGAGGCCTCCTCCAACCTCGCGCGCTACGACGGCGTGCGCTACGGCCTGCGCGTGCCCGGCCGCGACGTCGCCGACATGTACGAGCGAACGCGCGCCGCCGGCTTCGGTCGCGAGGTGAAGCGGCGCATCCTGATCGGCACCTACGTGCTGTCGGCCGGCTACTACGACGCCTACTACATCCGGGCGCAAAAGGTGCGCACGTTGATCCGGCGCGATTTCGAGGCCGTGTTCGCCGACGGGATCGACGCGCTGCTGACTCCGGCGACGCCGTCGGCCGCGTTCGGGGTCGCGGACGCGGACCTCGCGGCCGACCCGGTGAAGATGTACCTCAACGACATCTTCACGGTGACGGTGAACATGGCCGGCCTGCCCGGCATCGCGGTGCCGGCTGGCCTGTCGGGCGAGGGAACCCCGCTCGGGCTCCAGCTGATCGGCCGACCGTTCGACGAGGAGACCCTGTTCGCCGCCGGCGCCGTGATCGAGCGCGCGGCCGGCCAGTTCGCGCCGGCGCGGTGGTGGTGAAAGGGGCCGTGCGGCCCGCGCCCGACGAGTGCCGGACGATGACCGAGCTTCGCACGCTCATCGACGCGATCGACGACGACCTGTTCGCGCTGTTCGCCGAGCGCATGGCCTGCATCCGCCGCGCCGCGGTCTTGAAGCGGGAGGAGGGGCTGCCGGCGAATGTGCCCGCGCGCGTCGCCGAGGTGGTCCGCAACGCCCGCAAACGCGCCGCTTCGCTTGGCCTCGACGCCGAACTCTACGGTTCGCTCTGGGAGCGGATCGTCGCCGCGTCGATCGCGGAGGAAGAGAAGCACCTGCGTCCGGGAGGCCAGCGATGACGATGAACGCCGAGCTTAGGCGCGCGCTCGATCGGCTGGCCGCTGGCGATTGGGATGGAGCACACGGGATCGTCCAGGACGATCCGTCGTCGGAAGCCGCCTGGATCCACGCTCACCTGCACCGCGTCGAAGGCGATCTCGACAACGCGGCCTACTGGTATGGGCTGGCTGGGCGAGCGGTGGAAAGCGGCGACATCGACAAGGAGCGGCAGACGATCGCGGACGCGCTCGGCTAGCCAATCCAGCGGCGCAAGCGGTTACGAAACATTGCGATAGACCTCATCGAACGGCAGAGTGACGCCGAGTTTCGCGACCTCGACCCCGCCGTCCTCGACGACCTTCGGGGTCTCCGGCCACTCGCCGTTCTCCTCGCGCGTCCATTGCCAGGCGTGACGCGAGTCCTGATCGAAGATCAGGTAGGTGTCGAGCGTCGACAGGTTCGCGTACTCGCGCTGCTTCGGACCAAAGTCCTGCGCTGCCGTTGAAGGCGACAGAACCTCGACGATCAGCACGGCCGTTTCCGTTGTTCGCTCTTGTCCGGAGCCGCCCGCGGCCTCGACCATGACGTCCGCATAGCGGATGCTGCGAGGACCGGTCGGGATCGCAAAGTCTCCGGTCGCAATCTCGAACCGCGCCAAGTCGATCGTCCGACTGAGGATGCCGACGATGTTCGTGACGATGCGGTTATGGTTTCGTTTCACCCAAGGCTGCAACAGCGGGACTCCGTCGGCCAGTTCGTACCGTTCGCTCTTGTTCTCGATCCACGCGAAGAACTCTTCGACGGACAGCTTGGCGGCCGGTCGGTGGATGGTCTGGACGTTCATCCGCGGTTCCTTTCCATGCGACGACCATAGCTGATCGGCGACCGCCCGGCGAGGCGCGGCGTCGGCGAGCCTTGAGCCGCACCGTCACTTCCGATAGCCCTCTCGGCCGATACTCTCCGATCCCATGGACGCCATGACCATCGTCGATACCCGCACGCCCGACCCCAAACGCTTCATCCCGGGCGCGATCGGCGAGTGGGAGGTCGTCGTCGGCATGGAGGTCCACGCGCAGGTCTCGTCCGAGGCGAAGCTGTTCTCCGGCGCCTCGACCCGCTTCGGCTCGAACCCGAACGACAACGTCAGCCTGGTGGACGCGGCGATGCCGGGCATGCTGCCGGTGATCAACGAGGAATGCGTCCGGCAGGCGGTGCGCACGGGGCTCGGGCTCAAAGCCCGGATCAACCATCGCTCGATCTTCGACCGAAAGAACTACTTCTATCCGGACCTGCCGCAGGGCTACCAGATCTCGCAGTTCAAGGACCCGATCGTCGGCGAGGGCGTGGTGTCGATCGCCGTCGGCCCCGACCGCCAAGGCGCCTTCGAAGAGGTCGAGGTCGGCATCGAGCGCCTGCACCTTGAGCAGGACGCCGGCAAGTCGATGCACGACCAGAGCCCGACGCTGTCCTTCGTCGACCTCAACCGCTCCGGCATCGCGTTGATGGAGATCGTCTCGAAGCCGGACATGCGGTCGGCCGACGAGGCGAAAGCCTACCTGACGAAGCTGCGGACCATCCTGCGCTACCTCGGCACCTGCGACGGCAACATGGACGAGGGCTCGATGCGCGCCGACGTCAACGTATCGGTGCGCCGACCCGGGGGCGCGTTCGGCACGCGCTGCGAGATCAAGAACGTCAACTCGATCCGCTTCGTCGGCCAGGCGATCGAGTCGGAGGCGCGGCGCCAGATCGCGATCCTGGAGGATGGCGGTTCGATCGATCAGGAAACGCGGCTGTTCGATCCGGCCAGGGGCGAGACCCGGGCCATGCGGACCAAGGAGGACGCGCACGATTACCGTTACTTCCCGGACCCCGACCTCCTGCCGCTGGAGTTCGATGCCGCCTTCGTCGAAGCCTTGGCCGAGAACCTCCCCGAACTGCCGGACGACAAGCGGGCGCGCCTCGTGGCCGAGGCCGGCCTGTCGGTCTACGACGCCTCGATTCTCGTGTCGGACAAGGCGATCGCCGATTATTTCGAGGCCGTCGCGAGGGGCCGGGAGGCCAAACAGGCGGCGAACTGGGTGATCAACGACCTGCTCGGCGCGTTGAACAGGTCGGCCAAGGGCATCGAGGCAACGCCGGTCTCAGCCGAGCAGCTGGGCGCTATCCTCGACCTCATCCGCGCCGGGACGATCTCGGGCAAGATCGGCAAGGACCTGTTCGAGATCGTCTGGACCGAAGGCGGCGATCCGGACGAGATCGTCGAAGCGCGGGGCCTGCGCCAGGTCACCGACACCGGCGCCATCGAGAAGACGGTCGACGAGGTGATCGCGGCGAACCCCGACAAGGTGGCGCAGGCGAAAGCCAAGCCGACGCTGGCCGGCTGGTTCGTCGGCCAGGTCATGCGCGCCTCCGGCGGCAAGGCGAACCCGCAGGCCGTGAACGACCTCGTCAAGCGCAAGCTCGGGTTGGAATGATGCCGACGATCCGACGCGCGACCTCCGACGACCTCGAGGACCTGCGGGTCTTGCTGCGCGAGACCTGGCACGCGACCTACGACGAGTTCTACGGCGTCGAAGAGGTCGAACGGCTGACCGCCGGCTGGCATTCGATCGAGGCGATGGAAGCTCGGCTGCGGAAACCGGACGGCGCGTTCCTGGTCGCGACGGAAAACGAGCGCGTGGTGGGCATGACGTTCGCGGCGGAGGAGGAGTTCGGCCTCGTCTGCCTGCACCAACTCTATGTCCTGCCGGACGCGCAGGGTCGGGGCATCGGCGGCAGTCTGTTCGACGCGGCGCTCGAAGCCTTCCCGACGGCCGAACGCTTGCGTCTCGACGTCGAGATCGCCAACCGGCGGGCCGTCGCGTTCTACGAGCGGCGCGGGCTCCAAACGCTCGGGCTGGAGGCCGACGTGGACGCGCCCCGGATGGTGCGGATGGAACGCCGGCTCGACGCTTGTCCCGCCGTGGATGGACTTTCAGCCGACCCGGCACCATAAACCCGGACGGCAAGCGGCGGATCGATCAGATGAAGAAATGGCTCCTCCTGCTGTTCACGTGGTGGAACGGGCAGACGATCGGCACGATGTGGTGGACCCGACGGTTCGGCCAGCGCGTCGGCGAGGACGAGCGCGGCAACGTCTACTACCAGACGTCGGACGGCAAGCGTCGCTGGGTGGTCTACAACGGGGTCGCGGAAGCCTCGATGATACCGCCCGGCTGGCACGGCTGGATGCACCACCGCACGGACGTCGCGCCGGCGCAGACGAGCTATACGGCCCGCGATTGGGAAAAAGCCCATGTCGAGAACATGACCGGCACGGCGAAGGCCTACCGCCCGGCCGGATCGTTGCTCAACCAGACGAAGCGCCCGCGCGTCACCGGCGACTACGACGCCTGGCAGCCGTGACGCAGCCGACCGGACGGGTCACCGCCGCGCTTTCGATCGTCTCGACGATCGCTTTGGCCTGGTCCGTCCTGCCGGCGACGGCGGAGCGCGTCCGCAACCCGGTCGCGGAGTTCTCCGGTCTCGACAAGATCACCGGCCGCATCACCACCTTCGACGCATCCATCGACGAAATGGTGCAGTTCGGGGCGCTGCAGGTGACGCCGCGGGTCTGCTACACGAGCGCTCCGGGCGAGCCGGCGAAGACGGACGCCTTCGTCGAGGTCGAGGAGATCACGCTCGATCGTCAGATCCGGCGCATCTTCAACGGCTGGATGTTCTCGGATTCACCCGGCCTCAACGCCGTCGAGCACCCAGTCTACGACGTCTGGCTGAAAAGCTGCAAGACCGACGCGGCGGTGCCGCCGGCCGAGGGCTGAAACGTCGCCTCGGCGGCGACCGCATCCTGCAGAAGGCGGTGATACTCGGCACGCGGTATCTCGATCGCGCCGAAGCGCGAAAGGTGCGCGGTGAGGAACTGGGTGTCGAGGAGGCGGTAGCCGCCGAGGCGCAGGCGCTCCACCAGAAAGGCCAGCGCGACCTTCGAGGCGTCGGTCTCGCGCGAGAACATGCTTTCGCCGAAGAACGCCGCGCCGAGGCTGACGCCGTAGAGGCCGCCGACCAAGCGGCCGTCGCGCCATGACTCGATGCTATGGGCATGCCCTTGCCCGTGCAGCGACAGGTAGAGATCGCGGATGTCGGCGTTGATCCACGTCTGCGGCCGGCCGGGCGCCGGCTCGGCGCAGCCGTCGACGACGGCGGCGAAGGCCGTGTCGGCGCGAACGGCGAAACGCTCCTGCCGGATGATTTTCGCAAGGCTTCGGGGCAGGTGGAAGCCGTCCAGCGGGAGGATGCCGCGCTCGGTCGGATCGACCCAGAAGATCGACGGGTCGTCGGCGCTCTCCGCCATCGGAAAGATGCCGCAGGCATAGGCTTTCAGGAGGATCGTCGGCGTGATCCCGAACCGCTGCCCGCCGCGCCGCGCCATGGCCGCCTCAGACGCTCTTGTTCATGCCGAGATACTTCTCGAGCCAGTGGATGTCGTAGTCGCCGCGGACGACGTCGGGGTTCTCGGCGAGCGCCTGGAACAGCGGCAGCGTCGTCTTGATGCCGTCCACCACGATCTCGTCGAGCGTCCGACGGAGCCGCATCAGGCATTCGTGTCGGTTGCGGCCGTGGACGATGAGCTTGCCGATCAAGCTGTCGTAGAACGGCGGGATCGAATAGCCCTGGTAGATGCCGCTGTCGACGCGCACGCCGAGGCCGCCCGGCGGGTGGTAGTAGGTGATCTTGCCGGGCGAGGGCGCGAAAGTCTGCGGGTCCTCCGCGTTGATCCGGCACTCGATCGCGTGGCCGTTGAAGCGGACGTCGTCCTGGGTCACGGACAAGCCTTGACCCGCGGCAACGCGCAGTTGCTCGTTCACGAGATCGATGCCGGTGATCGCTTCCGTCACCGGATGCTCGACCTGCAGGCGCGTGTTCATCTCGATGAAGTAAAACTCGCCGTTCTCGTAGAGGAACTCGATCGTGCCGGCGCCGCGGTAGCGCAGCTCGCGCATCGCCGCCGCGCAGATGCCGCCGATGCGTTCGCGCTGCGCGTCGTCGAGCGCGGGCGAGCGGGCTTCTTCCCAGACCTTCTGGTGACGGCGCTGCAGCGAGCAGTCGCGCTCGCCGAGGTGGACGGCGTTGCCGGCGCCGTCGCCGAAGACCTGCACCTCGATATGACGGGGCTTCTCGAGGTACTTCTCGATGTACACTGCGTCGTCGCCGAAAGCCGCGCCGGCCTCGGACCGCGCCGTGCCGAGCGCGACCGGAAGGTCCGCCTCGGTTCGTGCGACCTTCATCCCGCGGCCGCCGCCGCCGGCCGACGCCTTGATGATGACCGGGAAGCCGATGTCGCGGGCGATGCGAGCGGCTTCCGCATCGTCCGTGACCGCTCCGGCCGAGCCGGGCACCACCGGGATGCCGAGCCGTATCGCGGTTCGCTTGGCCTCGATCTTGTCGCCCATGACGCGGATGTGCTCGGCGGTCGGACCGATGAAGACGATCTTGTGCGCGTCGAGGATGTCGGCGAAGCGGGCGTTCTCGGACAGGAAGCCGTAGCCGGGATGCACCGCGTCGGCGCCGGTGATCTCGCAGGCGGCCAGGATTGACGGGATGTTGAGGTAGCTGTCGCGCGAGGGCGGCGGGCCGACGCAGACGCTTTCGTCGGCGAGGCGGACGTGCATCGCGGCGTTGTCGGCCGTCGAGTGGATCGCGACCGTCGGAATACCGAGTTCCTTGCAGGCGCGGAGGACGCGCAGCGCGATCTCGCCGCGGTTGGCGATGAGGACCTTGTTGAACATCTCAGGCGATGACGACGAGCGCTTCGCCGAACTCGACCGGCTGCGCGTTGTCGACGAGGATCTTCGTGACCTTGCCGGCGCGCGGCGAGGGAATCTGGTTCATCGTCTTCATCGCCTCGATGATCAGCAGCGTGTCGCCGACGGCGACCGTCTGGCCGAGCTCGACGAACGGCTTCGCGTCGGGGCTGGAAGCGAGGTAGACGGTGCCGACCATCGGGGAGGGGACGGAGCCCGCTTCGGGGCCTGCGGCCGGCAGCGGCGCCTGACCGGCCGCAGGAGCGGGAGCGGCGGCCGGCGGAGCGAAGGGCATCGGCTGGGGCGCCGGGAACTGGTAGGCAGCCGGCAGAACCGCCGCCTCCTTCTTGCGCGACACGCGAATGCGCAGCTCGCCCCGCTCGACTTCGATCTCGGTCAGGTCGGTGTCGTTCAGGATGTCGGCCAACTCGCGCACGAGGCCACGATCGATGCTGGTGTCAGTCTCGGACATCCCGTTCCTTCCGAACGTCGGCCGTTGCTTCGGCCCGTGTTGTTCTTGGCGCCCGCACACCGGCGCCGCCGCGGCACGTTTCGCGCCGGTTTCGCACCGATTTCGGCTTCATCCGGGCAACCGGCCGGCGCGCATGGGCGCAAGCCTATAAACCGCAGCGCCAGCTTCGCCTAGCGTCGAATGCGCGGCTTGCGGCTCGAACGCCCGGCGACGAGGTCAACAAACGGTGCTGGCGCAGCGTCGGACGTTCTCGATCTTCGCCTGCAACGTTTCCGCTTCGACGGCGCCGACGACCACTTCGTTCGCCACGACGTAGGTCGGCGTGCCGTCGATCCGCAGCATCATCGACAGCCGCGTGCTTTCATCCAAAGCCGCCTTCACCTCGGGCAGCGCCATCGCGGCGCGGATCGCCGCTTCGGATTGCCCGAGCTCCTCGGCGACGGCGAGCGCGCTGTCCTCGTCCGCGACGCCGCGATGGCCGAGCAGCTTCGAATGGAACTCGCCGTAGCGTTCGGGCGATAGGTGCCGGAACGCCAGGCTGACTGAGCTGGCGCGCAGCGAGGGCTCGCCGAGGACCGGTATCTCGCGCAGCACCACGCGCAGCTTCGGGTCGGCTGCGATGAGCGACTGCAGCTGGGGCAAGGCGCTCTTGCAGTAGCCGCAGTTGTAGTCGAAGAACTCGACCAGCGTGACGTCGCCGTCCTGGTTGCCGAGCGCCGCGCCCCGCGGCGTTTCCCGCAGCACGTCGCCCATGCTCGCGAGAACCGAGCTGCGCGCCTTCGCCTCCTCTTCGGACCGCTTCGCTTCGAGCGCCTGCATCGCCTCCAAGAGGACCTCGGGGTTCTCCATCAGGTAGCGGCGCATTTCCTCGCGCAGCTCGGTCCGCTCGGCATCGGTGATCGCCATAACGGGCGCCGACAGGGCGACGGTCGCGGCGAGCGCAAGGCTCGCGCTGCGGCGGAAGGCTCGGAAAGGCATCGAGGAGTCTCCGGCCGCGCCGCGGCGTTTCACTTGGCTTTCAGGATGTCCTGGGCCTGCAGCCATTGCGGCGTGCCGGGCTTCATCTTGAGCTGCGCCCGCGCTGCGAACAGCTTGGCATCCTTCTTCGCGCCGCCGTGCCAGTATCCTTCGGCGGTGGCAAGCTCCGCGGCGGCGTCGTCGCCCAAAGCGCCGTAGGCCATGGCCAGGAAGCGGTAGGCGTTCGCGTTGCTCGGGTCCGTGTCGAGGCCCTTGCGGATCTTTGCGACGGCTTCCTTCATGCGGCCGCGATTGCCGCTCGTCACCAGCGCCTGACCGATCGAGGCCTCGATGAGACCGGACTTGCGCCCGTCGAGCCTGACCGCCGTCTCGAACGCCTTCGCGGCGTCCTGCGAGCGGCCGGCCTCCATCAGGATCTCGCCGCGCATCTCGTGCATGTACGGGTTCTTCGGCGACTTGGCGATCAGGGCGTCGATCTTGCTCAGCGCAAGCGACGGCGAGCCGGCGAGGTGCGTGGAGATCGCGTCGCCGTAGAGCGCAGGCAGGCCGCGCGGCTCTCGGCGGAAGATGCGCTGCACCGCGCCACCGCCCTGGTTGTAGGCGACGATCTTCGCGCGCGCCAAGTCGTGCCGAAGCTGCGTCTCGGGCGGGTCGGTCCTGTCGAAATATGGGCTTTCGCGGGCCACCGTCTGGAGAAAGGTGATGCGGTCGCGCGGCGCCGGATGGGAGGAGATGTAGCGGTTCGGCTGCACGCCCGACAGGATGTTGTTGCGGTCGAGGCGCTGGAAGCTGGTGATGAGGCCCTTCGGCGACTGACCCGCCTTCTGCAGGTAGGTGAGGGCGGAGCGATCGGCGGTGGTTTCCTCCGAGCGCTGGTAGCCGAGCAGGCCGCGCATCGCGGCCGTGCCGCCACCGGCGAAGATGCCGGTGCCGGCCTGCGCCGCGGAGCGCGAGCC
>CAXUCL010000010.1:29186-33732 GCA_964249395.1 uncultured Rhizobiaceae bacterium | reverse complement strand
GCTGCGTCGTCGTGCGCTGCACGGGCGCGACGCTCGGCGCCGTGTAGATCTAGGTAGACGACTTAAAATTAAAAAAAAAACGGCTGCCGAAGCTGCCGCCGCGGCGCGCGTCCGCGGCGTCCACCGTCACCATGGTGAAGGCGACCGCCAACGCGGCGAGCGCCGAAAAGACCTTCGTCCGGGAGGAGGCGATCATCGTTCGTTTCCTGTTGAACCTGCTGACGCGAATATGGGGTTCTCCGATCCGCTTGCGAAGACGCAATGCGCTGCGACGGTTTGGGATTCGGCTCCTCGCAAGCGGGTGGTTAAAGCATGGGCTGGTTTCCCGCGCTCCAGGGTCGCGCGAGGGTGGCCGAACGCGGCCGTCGAGCGTATATCAGCGGCATGTCGATCCGCGCGCAGATCGGGCCGCTGGCCGCTTTCTTGACCATCGCCGTGCTCGCCGGCGCGTCGGTGCTTGGTTGGGCGAGCCACGGTGAAGCGATCTTCCTTCGCTGGGCCGAGGCCGCGTGGGCGACGTGTTTCTGATGCACGACCCTCGCCCGACCGGTTTCGTTCGTTGACGGCGCAAGCAATCTGAAGGTGTTCTGGTGAGGAAGCTCAACCTGTTCCGTGCGGCGCTCTGGACGGCGGTCGCCCTGTTCGGCGGCGCCGTTGTCGCGCTGACGGTCATGCGGGGCGGCGACGCGACCACGGCGCAGACCCAAACGGAAGCGTTCGGCGTGCCCTTCCGGCTCACGGACAAGAACGGCGCGCCAATCACCGAGGCGGTGTTCCAGGGCAAACCCAGCGCCGTGTTCTTCGGCTTCACGCATTGTCCGGAAGTCTGCCCGACGACGCTGTCCGAGCTCGGCGCCCATCGCGAGGCGCTGCGCAAGGACAGCAAGGACTTCCAGATCGTCTTCGTGTCGATTGACCCGCAGCGCGACACGCCGGACATGCTGAAGACCTATGTCGGCGGCATCGCGCCGGACGTCGTCGCGATCACCGGCGACCCCGCCGGCATCGACGCGATGGCGAAGGGTTGGGGCGTGTTCAAGGAGAAGGTCGGCGAAGGCGACGACTACAACATGAACCACACGGCGACGACGTTCCTGCTCGACGCGAAGGGCCAGTTCGTCGGGACGATCGCCTATGGCGAGGCGTCGAATACGGCCAAGGCGAAGCTCGAGCGGCTGGCGACGGCGACGAGCTGAGAGCCGCGATCGGTGCCGCAAACCCGTTTCTTCATCCGTGGTCCGAAAACCGTCGCGGAGCGCGTTTTCGGCTGCTGGGACCAAGCTTTCGAAAACGAGGACGCGCCCGTCGGCGTCGCCGAACTCGACGAAGCGGCAGACCTGCACGAGGTGTCGGTCTATTTCGACGATGCGGCCGGCGGTGATCGAAGCTCGGACGTGATCGCGGCGCTGGCGCCCGACGACGCGCGCGCACTTCAATACGAGACCATTCCCGACGTGGACTGGATGGCGCAGGTGCTGGCCGAGCTCAAGCCCGTGCGCGCCGGGCGCTTCGTCGTACACGGAGCGCACGATCGAAAAACGGTCCGCGGCAACGAGGTCGCGATCGAGATCGAGGCGGGTCAGGCGTTCGGCACCGGCCACCACGGCACGACGGCCGGATGTCTCGTGACGATCGACCGGATCGTCCGATGCCGCCGGCCGCGCAACGGACTCGATCTCGGCACCGGAACGGCCGTGCTGGCGATCGGCCTGGCCAAGCGCGCGCGCGCGCCGGTCCTCGCCACCGACATCGACCCGGTCGCGACGCGCGTCGCCCGCCAGAACGTTCGCGCGAACGGGATGGCAGCGCTCGTCCGCTGCGAAACGGCGCGCGGCCTCGACCATTCGAGCATCCGTCGCAATGCGCCGTTCGACCTGATGGTCGCCAACATCCTCGCCGGACCGTTGATGAAGCTGGCGCCTGCCGTCGCCCGCAACCTGGCACCGCGCGGCGATCTCGTTCTGTCGGGCATCCTGGCCCGACAGCGGCAAGCCGTCCTGGCCGCCTACCGGCCGCACGGCATCACTCACCGCGCGACGCTGCGCCTTGGCGAATGGGTGACGCTTCGTCTGTCCCGGAAACGTGCGGGCACCGCCTGAAACGGCCGGCGAATCAGCTCCGGGTCGGAGCGGACGGATCGGCGGCGAACCGCGGGTCATGGTCGCCTGCCCGGCCAGAAACCCGACCGAACATCGAGCAGACGCGTCCAGCCAGGCGAGAGGCGCGTCGTGTGCGAGGGTCCGAAACGCGGTCGAAGATGTCGGCGACGGCGTCGAACTGCCGGGGATGGTTGCGATTGAGTCTGTCGAGTGCGGTCATGAGCATCGGAAGGCTCCGGTTGGAACGTCGTTCGAGTCTCCCAAGGCGCAATATGCGGTCGCCGAACCGTGCGCGCTACAACCGTCGGTGCATACCTGCCACCCGATATTGCACCGCAGCATTCACATGGCAGACACGAAAAAGCGGGGCCGAAACCCCGCTTTCGTTCGCGTCGTCGCGTGGATCGTCAGCCGTAGCAGACGCGGCGCGGCCCACCATACGGCTGATAGGTCTTGGAATACACGTCGTAGGACCGGTAACGCGCGAGGCAGGCGCGATCGCGGCCCGACAAGCCGCTGTAGCTGCGGCCCTCGTAGTACGGTCGCTCGTAGTAGCGCGGCCGCGAATTGGCCAAGGCCGCGCCGACGCCGAGGCCGATGATGCCGGCCGCCACGGCCGCGCCCGTATCGCGGTCACGGTAGCGACGCCCGCCGTAGTAGCGGCGTCCGCCGTAATAACCTCGATCGCGATAATAGCCGCGGTCGCGATAATAGCGTCGCCCGCCGTAGCGACGGCCACCATAGTAGCGCGGGCCGCGATCGAAACGGCGCCCACCGTAGTAGCCGCGGCCGCTGCGACGATACTCGCGATACTGTGCTTCGGCCTCCGAGATGCCGACCAGCGGCGTTCCGGACGGCGCGACGGCTGGCACGAACGTCAAGGCGAGCACGACCGCCAGCGCGCGCACCCCCAAGTATTTGAGAAGCTTCATCAGCATGACTCCAACGTGTCCCTGCAAACAAGGTGGAGCCGTCGACGCGCTTTTCCAGCGTCCCGACGGTCGCCGGCCCATCAGAGCTTCGTGACGGTTCGCGGCATCGTTCCCGCGCCGTATGTTCGCTTACGGGCTGAAGACCAGAACTAGGAACACGAGGAACATCACGAGGTGCACCGCGCCTTCGAGGACGGTCGTGGCCGGTCCTGAAAAGGTCAGCGTCGACAGGACGAGGGTCGTGGCGAGCAGCACCATGTTCGTTTGCGACAGGCCGAGCACCACGGGCTGACCCGTCAGGAGGCCGATCGCCAGAACCGCCGGAACCGTCAGCCCGACCGTCGAGGTTGCGGCGCCGAGGCAGAGGTTGATGGCGCGCTGTAGTTCGTTCGCCGCGACCGCGCGCAGCGCCGAAATGCCTTCCGGCGTGAACACGATCATCGCGATGAGGATGCCGCCGAGCGCCGTCGGCGCTCCCAGCGCGGCGATCGAGAAGTCGAGAACGGTCGCCAAACTCTTCGACAGAATGACGATCGGCAGGATGCTCGCGAGCAGCAGGCCGATGTGCGGCAGCAGTCCGGTCTGTTCGACCGGCTCGGCGGGACCGGATGACGACAGCGCTGCGTTGACCGCCGGGTCGACGAAGAATTGCCGATGCCGGCCGGTCTGAATGACGAGGAAGATCACGTAAAGTGCGACGGTGAAGACGGAGAAGCTGATCGCCTGCAGCACCGTCAGACTGCCGTCGGGCGTCGATATCGTGAAGTTCGGCAGCACGAGGCTGATGACGGTCAGCGGGATGATGACGGCGAGATACGCCGACGCGCCCTGCAGGTTGTAGGTCTGCTGGTGATGCCGGTGGCCGCCGATCAGCAGGCCGAGCCCGACGACGCCGTTCAGGACGATCATGAGGACGGCGAACATCGTGTCGCGGCCGAGCGTCGGAGCCTCCTTCGCGCCGAGCATCACGGCGGCGATCAGCGCCACCTCGATAATGACGATCGAGAGCGTCAGGATCAGCGTCCCGTAGGGCTCGCCAAGCCTATGGGCGAGTTCCTCGGCCTCGTGCACGACGCCGAACGCCGCCCAGATGATGACGCCGAACAACCACGCGAAGGCGAAGGCGGCGACCGCCGGGTTGTCGAGTCGGCCGAGCAGGACGTCGCCGAACAGGAGAAAGAAGACGACCGAACCCCAAGCCGCCGCCAGCCGCACCAGTCCCGATGCGTTCATCGATCGTCCTCTTTCATTCCCGCTCCGGCAGCGGCTATTCGGCTTCTCAGCCCGAGCTTAGGGTCTGCCGGAAGTCGCACAAGGCGACGCCCCTGCGAAGGTGCCCTAAGAGACGACCGGATGACCGAACGAGGAGAAACAGCGAAGACGTTCATCGAATGGAGCGGTGACAAGGATGAGACTCTGCGGGCTCGCTATGGCATCGGCTTCGAGCGGGGCATTTCCGCCCGCGGAGACCGCGGGCGACTGGGCGCGAGGGGGCATACGAACCCCCCACGCGAC
>CAXUCL010000010.1:23644-29176 GCA_964249395.1 uncultured Rhizobiaceae bacterium | reverse complement strand
TTCAAATGCTTTCGCGGGGGGGGGGTCTCTTTGCCTGGGGCTGGGGGGGCTTCAGCCCGGCGGGCCAAGACGGCGGTCTACTGGACGAGAGGCGTCATACGAACACCGAACGCTACCCACACCAGCGGCAGTTGGTCGTTTCGATCGACGGTTACGCTTGGGTCGTGCCCTTCGTCCAGAAAGGCGATAGGTTGTTTCTGAAAACCATGTACCCAAGTCGCAGGGCCACCGCCTTCTATCTGGATCGACCGAAGCCGTGAGCACACGCCGGGAACCTCGACCAAACCTTTCCCATGACGAGATCGAGGATTACGAGAGCAGCGAACGGGGGGAATGGGTATCCGTCGGGGATATCGACGCGCGGCGGGAACACTGGCGAAAACTGGCCAAGGGCGCCGGCGTCGAACCGACCCTGGCGGTTGCGGTCGAACTGCCGGAGGCGGATCTCCGACGACTGACGACGATCGCGGAAAGACGAGGCGTGAGGACCGAAGCCCTGATCGTTTCGATCCTGCACGACTACGCCGATCGATGAGGTTCTTCTAGGCCTCCTGCACGAACCCTACCAGCACGCGTTTCTGGCCGGCGCGGTCGAAGTCGATGGTGAGCTTGTTGCCTTCCACGGTCGCCACCGTGCCGTTGCCGAACTTCAGGTGGAAGACCCGGTCGCCGGTCGTGAAGCGGCTTTCCTCCGTCGCGACGGACTTCGCGACGAGCGTTCCTTCGATCTCGCGCGGACCGCCGTCGCGGGCGGCGCGATGCAGCCCGAGCCCGCTGGAAGGCGCCGGCCGGTTCGAGCCTCGCGCGGACGAAGGCGCGCCGGCAACTTCGCGCTCCGGCGCCATGCGGCCGGCGAAACCGTTCGGCGTGTCGACGCCCGCTCGGCCGCTGGCGCGGTCCTCGCTGAGCTTAGCGTAGTGGTCGGCCTTGGCCGCGATGTCCGCTTCGCGGCCGCTGCGGCGGGCGTCCGGACCGGACACGCCCGCGTCGCCGTAGGCGATGCCCCGCTCCTTGTGACCGGACCGGGCGCCCCAAGCCGTGTCCGGCGCGGCGCGTCCGGCTTCGGCCGCCTGCGCCCGTTTCCAGCCAGGCGTGCCGTAGGAGGTGGAGGTGAAGGCGCTGCCGGCGTCCCAACGCGAGGCGCCGTAGCCGCCGGAACCGCCGCGCCCGTAGCCGCCGTAGGAGGACGACGCCTCCTTGACCTCGACGTGGTCCTCGGGCAGCTCATCCAAGAAGCGCGACGGGATGGTGGACTGCCACAGACCGTGGATGCGTCGGTTCGACACGAACCACAGCTTGGCGCGCTTCTTCGCCCGCGTGATGCCGACATAGGCGAGGCGGCGCTCTTCCTCTAGCCCCGAGCGCCCGCCCTCGTCGAGCGAGCGCTGGTGCGGGAACAGGCCTTCCTCCCAACCGGGCAAGAACACGGTCTCGAACTCGAGACCCTTGGCCGAATGCAGCGTCATGATGGAGACGGCGTCGAGCCCGGCGTTCTGCTCGGCGTCCATCACCAACGACACGTGCTCCAGGAAGCCGGGCAGGCTCTCGTAGGGCTCCATGGAGCGGATCAGCTCCTTCAGGTTGTCGAGCCGGCCAGGCGCTTCCGCCGACCGGTCGTTCTGCCACATCTCCGTGTAGCCCGACTCCTCCAGGATCGTCTCCGCGAGGTCGGTGTGGCGCGCAGAGGGCAAGAGCGCGCTCCAGCGGGCGAAGTTCTTCGCGAGGTCCGCCAGCGTCCGGCGCGGCTTCGCCTTCAGGTCCTCCGTGGTCGCGATGTCGCCGGCGGCGGCCAGCAGCGGCAGGCCGTTCGCGCGCGCGTGGTCGTGAACGAGCCGCAGCGTCTGGTCGCCGAGGCCGCGTTTGGGCGTGTTGACGATGCGCTCGAAGGCGAGGTCGTCGGCCGGCTGGCAGACGCAGCGGAAGTAGGCGAGGGCGTCGCGGATCTCCATCCGCTCGTAGAACCGCGGGCCGCCGACAACCCGATAGTTCAGGCCGAGCGTGACGAAGCGGTCCTCGAACTCGCGCATTTGGAACGAGGCGCGCACCAGGATCGCCATGTCGTTCAGCTTGGCTCCCTTCCGTTGGAGCTGCTCGATCTCCTCGCCGACGGCCCGCGCCTCCTCCTCCGAGTCCCAGGCCGCGTTGACCTCGACCTTCTCGTCGTCCGGCTCGACGCCGCCATCGGTGAACAGCGTCTTGCCGAGTCGGTCCTCGTTGTGGGCTATGAGGTGCGAGGCGGCGCCCAGGATGTGGGCGGTGGAGCGGTAGTTGCGCTCCAGGCGGATGACGGTGGCGCCAGGAAAGTCGCGCTCGAAGCGCAGGATGTTGTCGACCTCCGCCCCGCGCCAGCCGTAGATCGACTGGTCGTCGTCGCCGACGCAGCAGACGTTGATCGGCCGCTCCTCGTCGTCGCGCGTTTCGCGCGAGCGCTGAGCGAGAAGGCGCAGCCACATGTACTGCGCGACGTTGGTGTCCTGGTACTCGTCGACCAGAATGTAGCGGAAGCGCCGGTGGTAGTCGGCGAGGACGTCCGGGTGGGCGCGGAAGATCGCGATCGGGTGCATCAGGAGGTCGCCGAAGTCGGTGGCGTTGAGGCTCTTCAGCCGCTCCTGATAGGCGGCATAGAGCTCGCGGCCGCGGCCGTTGGCGAAGGCACGCGCGTCGCCCTCCGAGATGTCCTTCGGCGTCAGCCCCTTGTTCTTCCAGCCGTCGATCATCTGCGCGAAGGCGCGCGCCGGCCACCGCTTGTCGTCGAGCTTCTCGGCCTGGATGAGCTGCTTCACCAGCCGGACCTGGTCGTCCGTGTCGAGGATGGTGAAGTTGGGCTTCAGGCCGACGAGCTCGGCGTGACGGCGCAGCATCTTCACGCCGATCGAATGGAACGTGCCGAGCCACGGCATGCCCTCGACCTCGGCGCCGCAGTAGAGGCCGATGCGCGTCTTCATCTCGCGCGCCGCCTTGTTGGTGAAGGTGACGGCGAGGATCTGCGACGGCCAGGCGAGGCGCCCGCGCAGGATGTGGGCGATGCGCGTCGTCAGCACCCGCGTCTTGCCGGTGCCGGCTCCGGCAAGAACCAGAACCGGGCCTTCCGTCGTCTCCACCGCCTGTCGCTGTTCGGCGTTGAGGCCGGCGAGGTAGGTCGCTTCGCGCACCGGCATGGCCGCGCCGCGAGCGGCAAGGGCGCGCGCTGCGATGCCGCCGCCTTCCCGCCGCTCCAAGGCACCGGTAGGCGACCGCGAGGAATCGTCGGGGCCGGTCATCACGGTCTATTTAATCGATTGCCGGAAGAACACTAGTGGAACGCGCCTTGCGGCCGCCGCATCCGGAGCCCACCGTGGCACGACGAACACTTGGCGACGACGAAGGGAACGCCCGATGAGCAAGCCGGCGAACAAGCGGCCGAACGTCACCCAGGCGATGATCGACGCCTACGACGAGTACACGCACCTGACGCTCGATCGGCGCGGCTTCATGGAGAAGCTGACGGCGCTGACCGGCTCGGCTGCGGCGGCCGCCGCGGTGGCGCCGCTGATCGGAGCCTCGGCGGCCCGCGCCGAGATCGTTCCGGTGGACGACGCCGCCGTGAAGGCGGAGACCGTGACGTTCACCGCCGACGGGCGCGAGATGAAGGGCTATCTCGCGCGGCCGGCGAACGCGGCCGGCGCGTTGCCGGGCGTCATCGTCGCCCACGAGAACCGCGGCCTCAACGCCCATATCGAGGACGTGGCGCGCCGGTTCGCGAAGGACGGCTTCGCGGCGCTCGCCCCGGACTTCCTGTCGTCCGCTGGCGGCACGCCGACGAACGAGGACCAAGCGCGCGAAATGATCGGCAAGCTGGAGCGGCCGCGCACGCTGGCCGAGGCGACGGACGCGACGAGCTGGTTGTCGAAGCTCGAAGGCGTCAACGGCAATGTCGGCGTCGTCGGCTTCTGCTGGGGCGGCGGCCTCGCCAACGCCCTGGCGGTTTCCGATCCGGGCCTGAAGGCCGCCGTCGCCTACTACGGCTCGCAGCCCGACGCGGCCGGCGTGCCGAACATCAAGGCGGCCGTGATGCTGCACTATGCCGGGCTCGACGAGCGCATCAACGCCGGCATCGACGCCTACCGCGCGGCGCTGGAGGCGGCGAAGGTCCGCCATCAGGTCTTCCTCTACGAGGGCAAGAACCACGCCTTCAACAACGACACGTCTGCGGCGCGCTACGACAAGGCGGCGTCGGACCTCGCCTGGAGCCGCACCACTGAGTTCCTGAGGAAGGAACTGGCGACGTCGGCCTAAGGGGTGGCGTGGGGCGAGACCGGTCTTTCACCGACCCAGCATCAGTTTCGCGATGCACGCGGTACCCACGCTACCGCCCCACCAAACGGCCCTACCATACCCGCAAACGAGGCGACAACCACGGTCGAGATGCGTTCTGCGCGCCCTAAGGCTTCAGCCGCCGGTCGGTGAGGTTGGCGCGATCGGCGGCGATGCGGCGCATCAGGTCGCGCGTCCCGGCATCGGCGCACAGCGCGTCGATCTCCTCGACGTGGTTGATCGCGACGAGCCGCAGCAAGTCTTCGCGGATGGCGCCGGTCGCGGCGTTGCGCGGCAGTTGGTCGACGGCTTGGACGAGGTCCGGCCGCGGCGCCGGCCCGTCGAGGACGCGTCGCTCGATGGCGGCCGGGTCGTCGCTGGTCGCGGCCGGTTCGACGAACGCGTAGATGCCGATGCCGCCGCGGCTGCGCGGGTAGGGAAACGGCAGCACGGCGGCGCCTGCGAGGGACGGGTCGGCGCGCAACCGTTCGGCGATGCGTGCCCCGTCCGTGTTCATCCGGTCGCGCGTCCCTTCACCGTCGGACCAGCGAAAGATGCCGCGCGTCACGCCGTTGTAGACGGGCTTGAACGTTCGCATCCAGAGCCGCGCCGGCAGGCTGCGTTTTGCCAGAAGGCGCTTCTCGGCAGGCGTCAGCGCCTCGCGGCACCAGGTCCGCTTCTGCTTCAAAAGGTGGCGCAGGTCTTCGCGCGCCAAGAGCCGGAACAGCCGCGTGCGGCGGCGGAAGACGCTGGCGAGCTGCATGTCGATCAGCGCCGCGCGACCGTCCGCCGTGACGAGCCAGTTCTGCGGCTTGGCGAGGTCGTTGTGCGCGACGTTGCGTCGGTGCATCGCGCGCAACAGCCGTTTCGCGTCGCGAAAATAGGCGACGTCGCCGAAGGGCTTGGCAACGTGCAGCGGCGCGCCCTCGATCCACGAGCGGTAAAGGCCGGTCGCGTCGACGCCGAGAAGGCCCGGCGTGTTCGGCACGCCTTCGAGCGCGCGGAGCGCCCGGATCTCCCTTCGCGCCAGCAGCCAGGCGAGCGGCCGGACCCAGGACGCGGAATGCGACACGCGGCGATAGGTGACGGTCTCGGCCGGCCGCGCCGCGAAGGCGCCGACCGCGATCTCGCTGAACACGTCGCGCTTCAGCACGGTGCGGGACACGAAGGAAGAAGGGGGCTCGGGAAGGGGCGCCATCGGGGTCGGCTGGGTCGCGGTGTTCTCTTCAGCCCGCGGGT
>CAXUCL010000010.1:0-23634 GCA_964249395.1 uncultured Rhizobiaceae bacterium | reverse complement strand
GACGTAAATTTACCGCGACGCGGGCAGCGGCCGCGCAGCTATAGCGAAACGCGGCGGCGATGGAAGCGAAAGCAGCCTTGTTGCGGGTTTCACAAGCCGGCGGTGAACCCGATGGGCGCCGATCCCGCGTCGCGGTAAATTTACGTCGGTCCGCGACTTTTTGCAGCGCTTGCGCTTCGCCGCGATCGACAAAGCGTCGGGATTCACGCCTATCGTCGCCGAAGACGTGTCGAATCGCTGCGGGTGAGGAGCCGGGCCGCTGGTCAGAGCCTTCGTCGCGGTCGGCGGACTTCTGGTCCTCGCGCTCCTCGGCGCGCTGATCGCCCCCTTCTTCATCGACTGGACCGCCTACCGCGCCGACTTCGAGCGCGAAGCGAGCCGCATCCTCGGCCAGCCCGTTTCGGTGCGCGGCGACGCCTCCGCGCGCCTGCTGCCGTTTCCGAGCGTCTCCTTCAGCGGGGTGGAGGTCGCCGGGCCGCCGGGTGCGCCGCCGCTGGTGACGGCGAAACGGTTCGAGATGGACGCCGAACTCGCGCCATACCTTTCGGGCGAAATCCGCATCTTCTCCATGCGCCTCGAAGACCCGGTCGTAAGCGTGGCCGTCGACGCCGAAGGGCGCTTTGGACTTGCGCCCGGGAGCGGCGCGCTGCCGAGCTCGGCGACCGTGGTGCTGGAAGAGGTCGCGGTCTCGAACGGCACGGTGCGCGTCACGGACGCCGTGGCGAACCGAACCTTCGTACTCGACGACCTGAACGGCACGTTCGCGGCGCAGTCCCTGGTCGGGCCGGCGACGGGCGGCGGCACGTTGCGCGTCGGCGACCGCCCGCTGACGTTCCAGCTGGCGACGAGCGAGGTCTCTGCGGAAGCCGGGCTACCTTTGCGCCTGACGATCGGCGACGACGCCCTTTCCGTATCGGCCGTGCTGGACGGCCAAGCCCGGATCGAGGACGGCAGCCCGAAGTTCGAGGGGCGCCTGCGGGCCGAGACCGTTCTGCCGACCGCGAACGAAACCGGCAACGGTGCGCGATCGCCGGTGCCGGCCGCCGCGTTGCCCCGCTTCGACCTGACGTCGGATGTCCGCGCCGATCTCGCGACGATCGACCTCGACGACCTGCGCCTCGCGGTCGGAGGAAACGACGCCCCTTACGTCGTCAACGGTTCCGGCCGGCTGGCCGGCGGCGCGGCGCCCGGCTTCGTTCTGACGCTCGCGGGCGAGCAGGTTGACATCGACGCGATCGCGGCCGGCGGTGACGGCGAAAGCCGCGCGACGACCTTCGCCGAGCGGTTGGAGGCTGGACGCGCGGTGCTTGCGGCCATACCGACGCCGCCGTTGCCGGGCCGCGTGACGATGACGCTTCCCGTGGTGGTGGCCGGCGACACGACAATCCGCGACTTGCGGATCGAGGCCGAACCGGGCTCGCCAGGCTGGGCGGGCCGGCGCCTGACCGCCGAACTGCCGGGCCGAACCCGGCTCGAAGCGGCCGGCCGACTCGAGGTCGACCCGGCGCCGGGGTTTCGCGGCACGCTCCTCGTCGCCTCGCGCCAGCCCTCCGGCTTTTCCGAATGGCTGACCGGCGCCGTCGACCCGGCGGTGCGCACCCTGACGCGGGCCGGTTTTTCGGCGACGGTCGACCTGTCGCCCGCGAGCCAGGTCTTCGACGATCTGGAACTCGACATCGGCGGCGAAACGCTGACGGGCAGCCTCAAGCGCAGCGGGAGCGAGAACGCGCGCCAGATCGCGGCCGCGTTGCGCGGCAAGCGGCTCGATCTCGACGCGCTGGTGGCGCTGTCCCGCCTTTTCACGGGCGAGGCGGACTCCATCGCGCAAGCACGGCGCGGCAGCCTCGCGGTCGCCGCCGGGCCGGTGTCCTTTCGCGGCGCGACGGCGGACTGGATCGACGCCGACCTGTCCTTCGACGGCAAGACGCTTCGCATCGCCCGCGCCGAGGTGCAGGGGCTGGCCGGCAGCGACATTTCGGCGAACGGCACGCTCGCCGACCTCGACGGGGCCGACGTGTCCGGCCGGATCGAGACGCGGCTTCGCGCCGCCGATCCTGCGAGCGTCGCAGCCTTCCTCACCGAGCGTTTGCCGCCGAGCCCGGCACTTGACATCCTGACGCAGCGCGCGTCCAGGCTCGGACCGCTCGATCTGGCCGGAACGCTGCAAACGACGCCGGGCGCGGCGGGCGAGCGCCCGACGCTCGATGTCGAGGTCAACGGCAAGGCGGCGCAAACGCGCGTCGCGCTCGCCATGCTGTTCGGCAACGGCATCCATGCCAGCGGCGAGGCCGGGCGGTTCGGACTGAGTTTGTCGCTGGCCAACGAAGAGCCGGTCGAGCTTCTCGGGCAACTCGGGCTCGACGCGCTGCCGCTTCCCGTGCCGCAGCCGCTGACGCTCGATCTGACGCTGTCGGCCGGCGCGACGGGACCCGTCGCGGCGAGCGCGGCCGTTCGCGCGCCAGGCACCGAGGTGACGGCGGAGGGCACGTTCGGCGTGTCTGCCGACGGCGTGGATGCGGCCGACATCGCCCTGTCCGGGCGGAGCGATGACCTTGCGCCATGGCTCGTCGCCACGGGCAGCGGGCTCGGCATCGCGCCGACCGACGCGCTGCCGGCGGTGCTCGGCGGGACGCTGCGCTACGACGGCGATGTTCTGCAACTTGCGGGACTCGACGGCAGCGTCGGGCCGGTGGACGTGACGGGCAATCTTGCCAAAAGCGGCGACGGGCCGGCGACCGGCGCCGTCTTCGCCTCCGAAATCTCGCTGCCATGGCTGGCGACGCTTGCCTTCGGTCGCGCGCCGACGAACCCGTCTTCGAGCGGGTCGTTCGATGCCGAAATCTTCGGCGAGTCCCTAATCCCGGGCTTCGGTCGGCTCGCGGTCGACGTGACGACGGACCGCCTCGATCTCGGCGGCGGCGCCATTGTCGGCGAGGCCTCCGCGCGCCTCGAAGCTGGCTCCGGCTCGGTCTCGCTGGAGAACCTGCGCGGCTCGGTCGCCGGCGGTACCGGCACCGGGTCGGTCGCTTTCCGCAATGCCGGCGGCGTCGGGTCCTTCACCGCCGCGGTCGACGTTCGGAGTCTCGATCTCGGCCGAATGGCGAGTTCCGGCCTCGCCTTGCCGACGGAGGACGGCGCGACCGACGAAGCCGGCACGCCGCCGGACGTGACCGGGACGCTCGACGCGAACATCCGGCTCGACGCCACCGGACAGTCCTTCGCGGCGCTCGCCGCGGGCCTCACCGGCGCCGGGCGCGTCGCCGTCGGGAACGCCGCCTTCACCGGTGTCGCGCCAAGCCTGTTCCCGGACGTCCTCCGGGCGGCGGACGCCGAAGGGTTCGAGGCGACGCAGTCGAGGGTTTCCGAGCTCGTGCGAACGCTGATCGCGGGCAAATCCTATCCCGTGCCGTCCGCCGCCACCGAGTTCTCGGTCGTCGGCGGCGTGGCGCGCTTTCCGGTCGTGCGCGCCGAGCGCGCCGCTGAAAGCCTCACAGCCGAGGGGCAGCTCGACTTGGAGAGCGAAGCGGTCGCCGGCAACCTGCGGCTCGACCTCGACCCCGGCAACGAAGCGGTCGAAGGCGCGTCGCCGAGCGTCACCTTCGTTCTCGGCGGGACGCTCGCAGCGCCGACGCTCGAGCCCGACGTTCAGCTCCTGGCGAACTACTTGTCCGTGCGGGCCTTGGAGCGCGAGGAGGCGCGCGTCGCCGCGATCCAGGGAGCGTTGCAGGAGAAGCTGCGGCTGCGGCGCGAGGTGCGGTTGCGCGATTGGCGCGAACGGGAACGGCTCGCGGCAGCGGCCACCGCGCGCGAAACGGAAGAGCGGCGTTTGAGGCAAACGCTTCGCCGAGCCGAGGCCGTCCGGGCGGCGACCGAGGCTGCGGAGGCCGAGCGCGAACGGGATCGGCAGCGCGCTGCCGAGCGGGACGCTGCGGAACGCGCGCGAACGACGGAGCGGGAACGCGTGCGTCGACGGGCCGAGCAGCGGACGAACGGCGACGATCCGCCACCCTCGTTCGACGCGTCGCGGTTCGATGTCACGCCACCTTCCGCGACGCCGCCGGCGCCGGCGAGCGACACGCTGCCGGGCGTGCGAAACCCGTTCGACCTCGGCCCACGGTGAACCAAGCCTCGTGTCTCGACCACGGTGATTGGACCTCGCGCCGTCGAGCGTTCCGTCTTTTACCCTCAACCCCTTTCCGGGACGGAACCCGAGAATGGCGGCGCGGGGGGTTTTCGGTCCGGGCGTGGGTTCGAGCAGAGGACATTGGGGCTTCAGCTATTCCCCGACACACCCGCGCCTTGCGGACTCGTTGCGCCGCTCCGCGCCCGTTCCTGCAGATCGGCAAGAACGAACAGCCGGATGGCCGAGGACAGGTTGACCGATGGCACGCGCTCCCCGTCGAGCGTGGAAACGAGCGCCGCGAGCGCGATCCGACGCCGCGCGGCGATCGCCCGGAACTCGTTCCAGAAGGCGTCCTCGATGCTGATCGACGTCCGATGACCGCGAATGCTGACGGAGCGCTTCACCGTCACCGGCCGGTTCGAGACGTCAGACGCCGCGGTCGTCGGGGGAAGGGACGACGGCTGTGTCCAGACGGTGCGCGTCGAGCATGGCGTCCGCGCGCGTCGCGTCGAGCTTGGCGGCTTTGCAGACGCGCCCGGGAACGCTCGACGCCGCGCGCGCCGCTGCGGCCCGGTCGTCCCTGTCGCGCCGCGCGACCCGCTTGCGGGCTTGACGCAGGTTGAGCACCTCGCCCATCGAGGCGGTCGTCAGGTCTTCTTGCGAAAGGCGTCGAGCGAAACGACCTCGGCCGCCTTCTTGCCTTCGCCATCCGCTGCGGCCGGCTTCTTCGCGGCTCCGGCGGCCGCGGCATCGGCCTTCTTGTCCTTCGGGTCGGACTTTGCGGCGAGCTTGGGAGGGCCGACCCGCTTGGGCGCATCCTCGACGGCGGCCGGCGCCAGCGCCAGAACCGGCGGCGCGGCAACCGCGTCGGCCGATGGCGCGTCGGCAGCCTCGGCGTCGCGCACGTCGAACTCCAGCTCGAAGTTCACGGCCGGATCGTAGAAACCGCGGATCGCAGCGAACGGGATCAGGAGGCGTTCCGGAATGTCGGAGAAGGAGAGGCCGACCTCGAAGGAGGTGTCGGTCACGGCGAGGTCCCAGTATTGGTGCTGGATGACGATGGTCATCAGCTCCGGGTACTTCTCGCGCAGGCGCGACGACACCCGCACTCCTGGCGCCGAGGTGAGAAAGGTGATGAAGAAGTGATGGTCGCCCGGCAGTCCGGTCTTGACCACCTCGCCGATCACCTTGCGGATCACGCCGCGAAGCGCCTCCTGCGCGAGGATGTCGTAGCGTATTAGATCCTGACCCATCGAAACGCCCTGCGCCGTCCCATCTCCGGCATCGGGAGCATCGGCCGGCGTGAAAACAAGTGGAGGCTTCTGTTGCCAGGTGCCTCCGGACCCCGCCTGCGAGTGCGAACCCGCAGGGCTTGATTTGAAGCTACCGCACTGCCTTAGGCAGCGAGGCGAACTTCCGCATAGTTGTCGTTGGCAACTATAATTTAGCCCGATAACGGCGGTACCATGCCGAGCAAAAGTTCGATCTTTACACCCTCGTCGATCCTGTTTCGCCCCCGCCCCAAAGTCCGCCGCGGCGGGCTTTCGGGTGGAGGCGCCGGGTACCGCCCCCGGGTCCGAATGGTTTATTGCATCGACCGTTTATCGCCATAGCCGGTCTTGCGATCGGCAAGGCAGATATAAGGGGTTTGCTGCGACGGGGAAAGACGGCAAAGCCGGAAAAGGGGAAGCGTCGCAAGGTCCGCGCTCGATTGGTGGCTTTCGTGCGGCAAGCGACGCTCAGGACGCGATCTGCAAGGCCCTTGGCTGCGGCGGCCATGAAACAAGGCGTTCGTCACGGCGGTAGAGCTGCGCGATGTCTATCCGCCGCGTGAACGATTTGTGAAGCTGGGTCGGACAGGCTTCCGCTTCCAGTGCTCGGAACCCTGACGGCGATGCGCGTTTATTTCGATCTCCTCCAACGGGTGCTCGACGACGGTATGGACCGGGCCGACCGCACCGGCACGGGCACTCGCTCCGTGTTCGGTCACCAGATGCGCTTCGACCTTTCCGCCGGCTTCCCGCTGCTGACCACGAAGAAGCTGCACGTCCGCTCGATTGTCCACGAACTCCTCTGGTTCCTGCGCGGCGACACGAACATAGCGTACCTGCGAATCAACGGCGTGCGCATCTGGGACGAGTGGGCGGACGAGAACGGCGATCTCGGGCCGGTCTACGGCTCGCAATGGCGTTCCTGGCCCGACTACGACGGCGGCCACATCGACCAGATCGCCCGCGTCCAGGACGACATCCGCCGCAACCCGAACTCCCGGCGCCTCATTGTCTCGGCCTGGAACCCGGCGTTGGTCGACGAGATGGCGCTGCCGCCGTGCCACTGTTTGTTCCAGTTCTATGTCGCGAACGGTCGCCTGTCGTGCCAGCTCTACCAACGGTCCGGCGACGCGTTCCTCGGCGTGCCGTTCAACATCGCCTCCTACGCGCTGCTCACCGCGATGATGGCGCAGGCGACCGGCCTTCAGCCCGGCGAGTTCGTCCACACGCTTGGGGACGCGCACCTCTACCACAACCACCTCGATCAGGCTCGCCTCCAACTGACCCGCGAGCCGCTGCCGCTGCCGAAGCTGCGGTTGAACCCGGACGTGCGGAACGTCTTCGACTTCCGCTTCGAGGACATCGCGGTGGAGGACTACGAGGCGCACCCGCACATCGCCGCCAAGGTCGCCGTTTGATGGCGAGGCTCGTCGCCGTGGTCGCGATGGCGCGGAACGGCGTGATCGGCCGGAACGGCGACATGCCGTGGTCGCTGCCGGACGACCTGAAGCGCTACCGGCGGCTGACGATGGGAAAGCCGATGATCATGGGTCGCAAGACGCTCGACTCGATCGGCCGTGTTCTCGATGGCCGCGACACAATCGTTTTGACGCGCCGGGAAACGGTGCCGTTCCTCGGGGCGATCGTCGCCCGAACGCCGGAGGAAGCCCAAGCGCAAGCCGACGAATGCGCCGCCCGGCGTGGCGCGGACGAGGTCGTGGTCGCGGGCGGCGGCGAAGTCTACGGGCTTTTCTTCGATCAGCTGTCCCGGTTGTACGTGACGCATGTCGAGGCCGAGCCGACCGGCGACGCGACGTTCCCCGCGATTGATTCGGCCGTCTGGCGACCGGTCTCGGAGGACGCGTCGCCGGCGGATGAGAGAAACAGCGCGGCGACCCGCTTCGTCGTCTATGAGCGGCGCTGACCTTCGAGCGGCTGCGGCATCTTTCGCCGGGCGATCACCATATCGCCAGAACGCGGCGCATTTCGCCCCGCTTTCGTTGAAAGCCGGCAAGCCGTTTCTTATAAGTCGGACATGAGTAGCGGGAACGATGGCGCCGGCTGTCGCATCCGCGCTTTTCCATGACGGTCGGAAGGACTTAGATGCCCTGGAGCAATCAATCGGGGGGAGGCGGCTGGCGCGGCGCCGGTGGCGGCGGCAACGGCGGCGGACCCTGGGGGCAAGGTCCCCAGTCTCCTCGTCCAGGCGGCGGCGGAACCTCGCCCGATCTCGAGGACATCCTGCGTCGCGGCCAGGACCGTTTGAAGCGGGCGCTTCCCGGCGGCTCGCATTCCGGTGGCAGCGGTTTGGCGCTCGGCGCGGCGATCATCGCGGTGCTGGCGATCGTCTGGGCGTTGAACGCCATCCACCAGGTCGAGCCCGGCGAATACGGCGTGAAGGTCTTCCTCGGCAAGCCGAGCGCCGAGCTCGAGCAGCCTGGCCTCGCCTTCACCGCCTGGCCGCTCGAAACCTTCGAGACCGTTCCGGCCGTCGAGAACCAGCTCGCGGTCGGCGGCGACGGCAACCCGCAGTCCGGGCTGATGCTGTCGGGCGACCAGAACCTCGTGAATGTGCAGTTCGCCGTGTTCTACCAGATCACCGACCCGCAGGCCTACCTGTTCAACGTCGCCGACCCGCAAGGACTGCTGCGTCAGACCGCGTCGAGCGCCATGCGCGAGATCGTCGGCCGCAACCCTGTGGACGACCTGTTCCGCGACGCGCGAGCGACGATCGCCGAACAGGTGCGCGCCATCATGCAGGACACCTTGAACCGCTATGGTGCGGGTGTGCGGATCAACACGATCTCGATTCGCGAAACCGCGCCACCGCAGCAGGTCGCCGATGCTTTTGACGAAGTGCAGCGGGCCACGCAGGACCAGGACCGTTTCGTCGACGAGGCGAACCTATACCGCAACCGGTCGCTTGGCGAAGCGCGCGGCACCGCCGTGCAGGTCCGTCAGGACGCCGCGGCGTTCAAGGACCGCGTCGTGGAGGAAGCCGAAGGCGAGTCGCGGCGCTTCTCGTCTATCCTGACGGAATACAAGAACGCGCCCGAGATCACCCGTCGGCGGTTGTGGGTCGAAACGATCGAGGGCACGCTGCAGCGCTCCAACAAGGTGATCGTCGACGGCAACGGTACGGCGACCAACGGCATCGTGCCCTACCTGCCGTTGAACCAGCTGCCGCAGCAGCCGAACGTTCCCGCCACCGGGCAATCGGTGAGCGGCGCGCCGCCGCTGCAATCGTCCGGGGCGTCGCGCCCGAGCATTGGTCGCGACGGGAACGCGGCGGGTCGCGGCAATGCGCAGGCCTTTGGCACGTCGGAGGCGTCGCGATGAGCAACCGTTTCTACGGCGTCCTGATCGTCGCGGTCGCCATCCTGTTCCTCGTCTGGAACTCGTTGTTCATCGTCCGCCAAGGCGAACAGGGCGTGGTGGTGCGGTTCGGGCAGATCCAGCGCGTGCTCGAACAGCCCGGACTTTACGTCAAGATGCCGTTCTCGTTCGCCAACGCCGACAACGTGCAGAAGCTGCCGACGCGGTTGTTGCGCTCCGACTTGACCGACCTGCGCGTCCAGGTGTCGAGCGGCGCCTTCTACGAGGTCGACGCCTTCATGGTCTACCGCATCGCCGACGCCCGCCAGTTCCGGCGAGCGGTGGCGGGCGGACAGCTCGACGTCGCCGAGCAGCGGCTGCTCGGTCGCTTCGATGCGGCGATCCGCGCCACCTACGGCCGCCGGTCGTTCGGCGACGCGCTCTCGGCCGCGCGCGCCGAAATGATGGTGGAGATCCGGGATCAGGTCCGACCCGAAGCGTCCGGCCTCGGCATCACGCTGGAGGACGTTCGCATCAGCCGCACCGATTTGACGCCGGAAGTGTCCGAGCGGACGTACGAGCGCATGCGAGCCGAGCGCTTGGCGGAAGCCGAACGGTTGCGGGCCGACGGACAGGTGCGGGCGCGCGAGATCCGCGCCGGTGCCGACCGTGAAGCCGTGACGCTGACGGCGGAAGCCCAACGCGATGCGGCGATCCTGGAAGGCGAAGGACAGGCCGAGCGCAACCGCGTTCTCGGCGTAGCCTACGGTGCGGACCCGGAGTTCTTCGACTTCTTCCGTCGCATGGAAGCCTACAAGACCGCGCTGGCCAGCGGCACGACCATCATGTTGTCGCCGACCAGCGAGTTCTTCCAGTATTTCAACACGGACGGTCAGACGGGCGCCGACTTCCAGGCCAACGCGGCGACGCCTCCGCCGACCGCATCGACCCAAGCTGCACCGACCCCCCCGGCAGCACCCGCGCCGCCGGCGGCCGCGACGACGCCGCCCGCCGCGACGCAGTGAACCGGTGAGCGGCTGGTCCGTCAGGGACCGGCCGCAGCCATTTTCGGCTCGCTCGCTGCGACTTCAAGCTTGCGCGAGGCGCTTGCTTGCCGACGGCGTTTCGGCTTGCGTCGTTCGGCCTGCCACCGTCGAACCGGCGATGGATCGCAAGATGACCGATACCTGAGGAAAGCGGCATGATCGGACGACGTTTCAAGGGCGCGGCTTCCGTCGGCCTCGCCGCGTTGCTCGCGGCGTCGACGGCGCTGCCGTCCGGCGCGCTCGCGCAGGGGATCATCCAGCCACCGCCCGGCAACGAGCCAGTGGCGCCGCAGAAGCCGTCTGCCGATACGGTGAACCCGGCCGCGCCCGGCGTGCCGCCGACCTCGACGCCGCAGACGTTGGCGGAAGGACCGGAATCGGTCGCCGATCTCGCCGAAGGTCTGCTCGACGCCGTAGTCAACATCTCCACGGCCCAGAAGGTCGAGGGCGCGTCCGCCGGCGAAACGACGCCGCCGTTGAAGGCGCCGGAAGGCTCGCCGCTGCAGGACTTCTTCAACGACCTCCTGAAGGACGGGCAGGGCGACGAGGCGCAGAAGGTCGAGTCGCTCGGCTCCGGCTTCGTGATTGATCCAACTGGCGTCATCGTCACCAACAACCACGTCATCACCGAAGCCGACGAGATCACGGTGAACTTCGCGGACGGCTCGAAGCTCGTCGCCAAGCTGCTCGGCGTCGATCCGAAGACCGACCTCGCGGTCCTGAAAGTCGAGCCGAAGGCGCCGCTGAAGGCGGTGAAGTTCGGCGACTCCGAGAAGATGCGGATCGGCGACTGGGTAATGGCGATCGGCAACCCGTTCGGCCTCGGCGGCTCGGTGTCGATCGGCATCGTTTCGGCGCGCGGGCGCAACATCAACGCCGGCCCCTACGACAACTTCATTCAGACCGACGCCGCGATCAACAAGGGCAATTCCGGTGGGCCGCTGTTCGACATGCACGGCGACGTCGTCGGCATCAACACCGCGATCCTGTCGCCGACCGGCGGCTCGATCGGCCTCGGCTTCTCGATCCCGTCCTCGCTCGCCACGAACGTCGTCGGCCAGCTCCGCGAGTTCGGCGAGACGCGGCGCGGCTGGCTCGGCATCCGCCTGCAGGAGGTGACGGACGAGATCGGTGCGGGGCTCGGCCTGCAGGACGTCAAGGGCGCGCTGGTGATGGGCATCGTGCCGGGCGGTCCGTCCGACAACGGTCTGCTGAAGGTCGGCGACGTCATCACGACCTTCGACGGCAAGCCGATCGCCTCGTCGCGCGACCTGCCGCGGATCGTCGCCGAAACGCCGATCGGCAAGAACGTCGACGTGAAGCTCCTGCGCAAGGCGACGACGTCCGATCCGGCTCGGCAGGTCGACGTCAAAATCACGCTCGGGCGCCTGGAGGACGGCGAGAAGCAGCTGGCCGCCGCCGAAAGCGGCGCGAAGCCGTCCGGTTCCCCGAACGGGCCGGCGACCGCCGCCGCGCCGCAGGCGCTCGGCATGACCTTCTCCGACCTCACCGACGACCTGCGCAAGCGCTTCAAGCTCGATGCCAAGGCATCCGGCGTCGTCGTCTCCGAGGTGACGCCGAACTCGGCCGCCGCCGAGAAGGGCATTCAGCCGGGTCTCGTGATCAAGCAGGTCGCGCAGGAGGACGTCGCGAAGGCGAAGGACGTCGGCGATCGGATCGCCAAGCTGAAGACCGAGGGGCGCAAGAACGCCATGCTGCTCCTCGCCTCCAGCAACGGCGAGCTGCGCTTCGTGGTGGTGCCGCTCGACTGATCGTCGGGCGGCTCGGCATCGCTCGAACGGCGGCGCGCGGGTCAGCGTGCGGGTTCGACGAAGTCGATAGCGCGATAACCCTGCATGAAGAGCAGGGCGGTGAGGTCGGCGTGGTCGATGCGATGCGGCGCGGCGGCCGCGACCGTCGGTTTGGCGTGCAACGCGACGCCCGTTCCCGCCAGTTCGATCATTCCGAGGTCGTTCGCGCCGTCCCCGACCGCGATTGCGTCCGCGGGCGTCAGGCCGCTGGCCGCGGAAATCTCGATCAGGGCATCGACCTTCGCCTGGCGGCCCAGAACGGGCTCGGCAACCGCGCCCGCTAGAACGCCGTCGTGCACCAGCAGGACGTTGGCGCGCGTTTCGTCGAAGCCGAGCCGTGCCGCGACGGCATCCGTGAACGCGGTGAAGCCGCCGGATACCAGCGCCGTCACCGCACCGCTGGCGCGCATGGTGGCGACGAGTTCACGGCCTCCCGGCATCATGGTGATGCGTTCGGCGATCACGCGGTCGATCGTTTCCACCGGCAGGCCGCGCAGCAGCGCCACACGCTCGCGCAGCGCCGGCTCGAACGCGATCTCGCCGTTCATCGCTCGCGCGGTGATCGCGGCGACCTCCGGCTTGATGCCCACGACGTCGGCCAACTCGTCGATGCATTCCTGCTCGATCATCGTCGAGTCCATGTCGGCGATCAGCATGCGCTTGCGGCGCGTCGCCGCCTCCTGCATGACGCAATCGACGCGGTGCGGCTGAAGAAGAGCGCGGAGCGCGTTCCGCGCGGCCGGCGCCGGCGCTTCGACGCAAAACAGGTCGCAGGCGACGCCGTGTTCGAGCCAGTCGGGCGGTGCCTGGGCGCGGAGAACCGCGGCGGCTTCAGCCGCGAGGCCAGGCGTCAGTCCCGCACCGTCGGCGCGGGCGGAGATCAGCGTCGCGACGTGCATGGCGGACAATGACCCGGAATAACGCGGACGCCTCGGCGGTGCTGATAGCCGGACCCACCGCGAGCGGCAAGTCGGCGCTGGCGCTCGACTACGCGCGCCGGCTCGGCGGAACGGTCGTCAATGCGGACTCGATGCAGGTCTATCGCGGCATCCCGATCCTGACGGCGCAACCGTCCGAGGCGGATGTAACCGCCGTCCCGCACCGGCTTTACGGCCATGTCGAGCCGAGCGCCGACTACAGCGTCGGCAAGTGGTCGCGCGACGTCGCGGCCGTGCTCGCCGACCTCCAAAATGATGGTCGCGTGCCGGTGATCGTCGGAGGCACGGGGCTGTACTTTCGGGCGCTGCTCGGTGGTCTCGACGACATGCCACCGGTGCCGGAAGCCGTGCGCGCCTCGCTGCGCGAATGGATGGCACGCGACGGACCGCTCGTTCTCCATGCCGAACTCACCCGTCGCGACCCTGGCGCCGCGAGCCGCATTCGCCCTAGCGACCCGCAGCGGATCCTCCGGGCGCTCGAACTCGTCGAGACAACGGGCCGCCCGCTCGGCGATGTTCAGCGCGGCGGGAGCGTGCCGCTCGTCGATGCGGCCTCGGCGATCAAGCTCGTGCTGCGGCCGGACCGCGAGCGGTTGCGCGAGCGCATCGCCCGCCGGTTCGACGCGATGCTAGCCGCCGGCGCGATGGACGAGGCGGCGCGCTTCCGCGCCCGGTTCGGTCCCGGCTTCACCGGGACGGCCGCGAAGGCGATCGGCCTCCGCGAACTGATCGACCATCTCGAGGGCGAGCAATCGCTGGCCGCCGCCGCCGCGAAGGCCGTCACGCGCTCGCGGCAGTACGCCAAGCGGCAGGACACCTGGTTTCGGCATCAGCTCGACGCGTCCTGGCTACCTATCCCGTGCTGACGCGCCCCTCATCTCGGCAACTCCCTCGTGCGAAGTAACGAAGCGGAAGGTCTCGCTCCGGTATAAGTGGCAAAGTTCGCGACAGGTTGACGCATCGATGAACTCCAAGAAGCCGGAGGTGGCCGTTCTCCTCTTCACGACTGCGGTCGCGGCGGACGCCATCCTGCTCTACGGCCTACATCGCTACCTGATCTTCGGTCTGCCGCCCGAGATCGCCGCCGCCGTCGCGGCGGACCCGACGGTGACATACCTGTTCTACGGACTGTCCGCGGGCCTTGCCGCCTGCGTTCTGTTCGGCATGCTGATCGTTCTGCCGCTCGTGAGCGAGCTCCGCCGCGACAACGGCGCGTTGCATTCCCTGGCCGGCATGCTGCAGCGGCGCTCCAGGGAGATGGAGTTCGCCGCGCAGACCGACGTCCTGACCGGCCTGCACAATCGCCGCTACTTCGACGAGGCGCTGAACGAGTTTCTGACGGCTTTCGATGGCGTCGGCCGGCCGCTCGGGCTGCTGCTGCTCGACCTCGACCATTTCAAGGCGATCAACGACACGCACGGACACGATGTCGGCGACCGCGTGCTGGCCGACGTCGGCAAATGCCTGCGGGACCATACGAGGTTCCACGACGTCGCCGCCCGCATCGGCGGCGAGGAGTTCGCGCTGATCGTGCCGAACATGACCCGGGCCGACCTGCACGCCTTCGCCGAGCGCCTTCGTCGCGCGATCGAGCGCCTGTCGATCGGCAGCGGCAACGTCCGGCTGCGCATCACGACGTCCGTCGGACTGGCGGTCGCCGAGCCGAACGAGGATGCAGCCGCTTTCTTGAAGCGCGTCGACACGCAGCTCTATCGGGCCAAGCAGACGGGCCGAAACCGCATCTGCGCGTAAGCACGTCCTCCTGTCGAATGGTAGGAGTTCCGCTGCCGGTCCGGCGAATCATTCGCCGGCGCCTTTCGCAGCTGGAACGAAACCCATGACCGCCGACGCTCTTCTCGCCCGGCACGGCCACCGCCTCGAATGGGCGGCGCGAGCCGGCTACGCCGCGCGCGGCGTCGTGTTCGTGATCATCGGCATCTTCGCCTTCCGCGCCGCCTATTCGACCGGCCGGACCATGGGCGCGCGGGACGCGGTCGACTTCGTCTTCGGCACGGCCGGCGGCGCGGTGCTGCTCGTCGTCCTCGTGCTTTCGCTGTTCGCCTTCGCGGCTTAGCGACTGTTCCAGGCCGTTCGCGATCCCGACCGGCACGGAACGGACGCGAAAGGACTCGCCGCGCGGACCGGCCTGCTCGCAAGCGCCGTGTCGTACGGAGCGCTCGCCGTGTTCGCCGCGCTTCTTGCGGCCGGCCTCGGCGCATCGGCCGGCGGCAGCGGGCAGGACGCGCGCCGCAGCCTCGTCGCGCTAGCCTTCGAGGCGGGCTTCGGCCAGGCGCTGACCTTGGCGATCGCCGCGCTTTTCGCGGTCGTCGCCGCGGCTCACATCGTGAAGGGCGCGAAGGCCGGCTTCCTGAAATACGTCCGGCTGCCGACTGGCTCGGCCGGCTGGCTGACGCGCATCTGCCAATTCGGCTTGATCGCGCGGGGCGTGACGTTCCTCATCATCGCCTGGCTGATCGCGTCCGGCGCGGCGTCCTACCGGTCCGGCGACCTTCCCGGCATCGAGGCGGCGCTCGGCGCCATGGCCGGCTGGCGGTTCGGCTGGCTGGCGCTCGCCGTCACCGGGGCGGGACTCGTCGCCTTCGGGCTCTACGCTTTCGTGGAAGCGGGCTACCGACGCATCGACGTCGATGATCGATCGGCGCGACATGGTTGACGGCCACCGGCTTTGCCGCTAGCGTCGCCATCATGACGATGACGCTCATTCTCGTACGGCGGCGCACACGCGAGACGGTCTGAAGGACCGTCCGGCCGCTGCCGCGTGTGCGCTCAATCCAAGGCCCCTTCGAGGGCCTTTTTTATTGCCTTGAACCCGAACAAAGACGCCGAGCGGATCGATCTGCGATGCGGCGAAGAGGAAACGGAAAGCGAAGCGATGACTGTCGGACCACGCAGGATGACGGGCGCCCAGATGGTCGTCCAGGCGATGAAGGACCACGGGGTCGAGCACATCTTCGGCTACCCGGGCGGCGCCGTGCTGCCGATCTACGACGTCTTGTTCCAGCAGGACGACGTAAAGCACATCCTCGTCCGACACGAGCAGGGCGCCGGGCACGCCGCCGAAGGCTACGCCCGCTCCACCGGCAAGCCGGGGGTGATGCTCGTCACCTCCGGTCCGGGCGCGACCAACGCCGTGACGCCGCTGCAGGACGCGCTGATGGATTCGATCCCGCTCGTCTGCATCACCGGTCAGGTGCCCACCACGTTGATCGGGTCCGACGCCTTCCAGGAATGCGACACGGTCGGCATCACGCGGCCGTGCACCAAGCACAACTGGCTGGTGAAGGACGTCGAGGACCTGGCGCGCGTCCTGCACGAGGCGTTCTACGTCGCGACCTCCGGCCGGCCGGGACCGGTCGTGGTCGACGTGCCGAAGGACGTGCAGTTCGCCACCGGCACCTACGCGCCGCCGGCGCTGCGCGTCACGCACGAGAGCTACCGACCAAAGCTGTCGGCCGACATCGAGCGCATCCGCACCGCGGTCGCGATGCTGGAGGCGGCCGAGCGGCCGGTGATCTATTCGGGCGGCGGCGTCATCAATTCCGGTCCGGAGGCGAGCCGACTCCTGCGCGAGCTCGCCGCGCTCACCGGCTTTCCGGTGACCTCGACGCTGATGGGTCTCGGCGCCTACCCGGCCTCGGGCAAGGCTTGGCTCGGCATGCTCGGCATGCACGGCACCTATCAGGCGAACCTCGCCATGCACGACTGCGACGTGATGCTGTGCGTCGGCGCGCGCTTCGACGACCGCATCACCGGCCGGCTCGACGCGTTCTCGCCGAACTCGAAGAAGATCCACATCGACATCGACCCGTCCTCGATCAACAAGACCGTCCACGTCGCGCTGCCGATCATCGGCGATGTCGCCCACGTCCTCGCCGACATGGTGCGGGTTTGGAAGGACGAAAACTGCGAACCGAAGCGCGAGCCGCTGGCGGCGTGGTGGGCGCGCATCGACCGCTGGCGGGCGCGCAACTGTCTCGCCTACAGGCAGGACGAGGCTGGCACGATCATGCCGCAATACGCCGTGCAGCGCCTCTACGAGCTGACGAAGCACCGCAAAACCTACATCACGACCGAGGTCGGCCAGCACCAGATGTGGGCGGCGCAATTCTACGGCTTCGAGGAGCCGAACCGTTGGATGACCTCCGGTGGTCTCGGCACGATGGGCTACGGCCTGCCGGCGGCGCTCGGCGTGCAGATTGCCCACCCGGACGCGCTGGTGATCGACATCGCGGGCGACGCCTCCGTGCAGATGACGATGCAGGAGATGTCGACGGCGGTGCAGTACGGTGCGCCGATCAAGATCTTCATCCTGAACAACCAGTACATGGGCATGGTGCGCCAGTGGCAGCAGCTCCTGCACGGCAACCGGCTGTCGAACTCCTATTCGGAGGCGCTGCCGGACTTCGTGAAGCTGGCGGAAGCCTATGGCGGCGTCGGCATTCGTTGCCAGAAGCCGGGCGAGCTCGACGATGCGATCAACGAGATGGTCGCCGTCGACCGGCCGGTGATCTTCGACTGCTGCGTCGCCAACCTCGCGAACTGCTTTCCGATGATCCCGTCCGGCAAGGCGCACAACGAGATGATGCTGCCGGACGAGGCGACCGACGACGCGGTGGCCAACGCCATCGACGCGAAGGGCCGGGAACTGGTGTAGGATCGACGGAACGGGCGGCTCGGTCGCTCCTACGAGTTCGAAGGATCGAGCGATGACGCTGACGGTCAAAGTCTCAGAAACGGGTTCGGTGGAACTGCCGAAATCCATGCGCGAAGCGAATGGGTGGACGGTCGGCACGGAACTCGAACTAGAAGAGCGCGGCCGGGAGGTCGTGTTGCGTCCGAAGACGAAGTCGCGCCGGGAGGAGCTTTTCCCGCCGATCACCATCGAAGAGTTTCTTCGGCGCGTTCCGAAGTACGAGGGACCGTCGATCACCGATGAGATGATGCAGGAGGCGATCTCGAAGGAAGCTAAGCGGCGATGGAATGAAGAAAGCCGCTGATACGAACGTTGTCGTTCGGTTGATCGCGCAGGACGATCCGCAACAGTTGGCGAAGGCGACGGCGCTCGTCGCCGAAGGTCCGGTGCTTGTCTCGACGAAGGTCATTCTTGAAACCGAATGGGTGCTGCGGAGCGCTTTCGGTTACCCGCCGAAACGGATCCTGCGAAGCTTCTCAGCTCTTATCGCATTGCCGACCGTCGAGCTCGCAGAAGAAGAAAGAGTGCTGGAGGCCATGCGGCTGCATCGCGCCGGTCTGGATTTTGCCGACGCCCTGCATGTTCTCGCCGCCATGGGATGCGGAGCGTTGGCGACGTTCGATCGAAACTTCGCAAAAGGCGCAGCCGAACTTCAGACACAGACAGTCGTCCACCTTCTCTAGCAACCGTATTGATCCAGCGACCATCATGAACCGACCCCTCCAGCCGCCTGCGTCCGCCTACTTCATCGAGGCCGAGAAGGAGCCCGTGGAGGCGCGCACGCTCGCGCTCGTCGTCGACAACGAGCCGGGTGTGCTCGCCCGCGTCATCGGCTTGTTCTCTGGCCGCGGCTACAACATCGAAAGCCTGACGGTGTCCGAGACCGAGCACGAGAAGCATCTGTCGCGCATCACGGTCGTGACGCGCGGGACGCGCCATATCATCGAGCAGATCAAGAGCCAGCTCGACCGCATCGTGCCGGTCCATCGCGTGGTGGACCTGACGCGGCAGGCCGGTGACGACGGCGAGACCGGTCCGATCGAGCGCGAGCTGGCAATCGTCAAGGTGGCCGGCGAGGGGGAGAAGCGCGCCGAGGCGCTGCGTCTTGCGGACGTGTTCCGCGCGAAGGTGGTGGACTCGTCGATCGATCACTTCGTGTTCGAGCTGACCGGGCGTCCGTCCAAGCTCGACAAGTTCATCGCCATCATGCAGCCGCTCGGCCTCGTCGAGGTGTGCCGGACGGGCGTCGCCGCGCTCACCCGCGGCGCCGACGCGATGTAGTCCATTCCATTCGAAGCGAGACTTGCGATGCCGCTGGATGTCCTCCTGGCGTTGGTCACGTTCGCCGTCGTGTCTTCGGTCACGCCGGGACCGAACAACATGATGCTGATGGCGTCCGGCGTGAACTTCGGCTTCGCCCGCACCATTCCGCACATGCTCGGCATCGAGGTGGGCTTCGGCCTCCTGCTGTTGGCTGTCGGCGCCGGACTCGGCGCGCTGATCCATGCCGTGCCCGGCCTGTCCGTCGCCATGAAGGTCGCGAGCGCCCTTTATCTTCTCTGGCTCGCCTGGAAGATCGCCTTCGCGAAGGCCGCGAGTTCCGATGTGGCCGCGGACGCGCGGCCTTTGACCCTCGCGCAAGCGGCGACGTTCCAGCTCGTCAACCCGAAGGCCTGGGCGATGGCGGTCGTGGCGATGGGCGCCTACGTCAGCGACGCCGCGCCGGTGCTGACCGTCGCGATCGTGATTGCGGCCTTCCTGGTCGTCGGCATCCCATCGGCGGCGATCTGGATCGGCTTCGGCGTTTCGCTTCGCCGCCTCCTGTCCGATCCGAAACGGCTGCGCGTCTTCAACATCGTCATGGGCCTGCTGTTGGTCGCGTCGATCTGGCCGCTGGTGCGCTGATGGCTCATGTTCTTATTGTGTTCGATTTGTGTAGATGGTAGCCTTTTGAATCTACACAGGAGGTCGCGTGGCCTTGCATATTCGAGACGAAAGAACCGACGGCCTCGTGCGAGAACTCGCGGCCCGTAAGGGCATCGGGTTGACGGAAGCGGTGCGTGAGGCGGTCGAGAACGAACTCGCGAAGGAGCGAGGGAAGATACCACTGGCGCAGCGCATCAAAGATATCACCGATCGGATCGCGAACGCGCCGGAGACCGGCTCGAAAGCCGACAAGGCTTTCTTCGACGATCTTTGGGGACAAGGGGGCGCTTGATGTTCGTCGACGCGTCCGCGCTCGTTGCCATTCTCAAAGCGGAGCCGGACAGCGGTGTTTTGGCCGACAAGCTGGAAGCTAGTACGAAGTCCGTAACATCGCCTGTCGCCGTGCTCGAAACCGTCATCAGTCTGACCCGCCAGAAGAAGCTGGTTGTCGAGGAGGTCCTTGAAATGGTGGCGGACATGCTGCGTCGCCTCGCCATAGATGTCGAGACGATCGATTCACGAACCGGTGAACTGGCCGTTTTGGCCTACTCGGCGTACGGCAAGGGTTCGGGGCATCCAGCGCAACTGAACATGGGCGACTGTTTCGCCTACGCGATGGCGAAGCAGCATCAGATGCCACTGCTCTACAAGGGCGACGACTTCGCCCGCACCGACCTCGCTTGAATGAAGTTCTCAGCCCAGCAGGACGACGCGCTGAAAACGGTCGGTGATTGGTTGCGCGATGGCGGCCAGCCAATCTTCCGCTTGTTCGGCTACGCCGGCACCGGCAAGACGACGCTCGCCAAGCACTTCGCCGCCCACGTCGACGGGCCGGTCCAGTTCGCGGCCTTCACCGGCAAGGCGGCGCAGGTGCTGCGCTCGAAAGGCGCCAAGAGCGCCCGGACCCTGCATTCGCTGATCTACCGGCCGCGCGGCGAGGAAACGCTGGAGGACGAGGAGAAGGGCACGAGTCGCACCTCGCCGACCTTCTCGCTGAACCGCCAGAGCGCCATCGCCAAGGCCAAGCTCGTCGTGGTCGACGAGTGCTCGATGGTGGACGAGGCGCTCGGCCGCGACCTCCTGTCGTTCGGCACGCCGATCCTGGTGCTCGGCGATCCGGGCCAGTTGCCGCCGGTGTCCGGCGGCGGCTTCTTCACGGAAGCCGAGCCGGACTTCCTCCTCACGGACATCCACCGGCAGGCGCGCGACAACCCGATCGTGGCGCTCGCGCAGACGGTGCGGGAGGGCGGCACGCTCGACTATGGCGAGTTCGGCACGGCGCGCGTCATCCCGAAGCGCGACGTGGAGCGCGACGCGGTGCTGAAGGCGGATCAGGTCCTCGTCGGCACCAACCGGACGCGGCGGCGCTACAACACGCGGCTGCGCGAGCTGAAGGGCTTCGACGGCGCGCTGCCGCGGGCGGGCGACAAGCTCGTCTGCCTGCGCAACGACCCGACGAAAGCGTTGCTGAACGGCTCGCTTTGGCAGGTCATGACGGCCTCGCCCGAGACCGCCAAGCCCGGCATCAGCTTGATCGTGAAGCCGGACGAAGACGACGTCGACGGGGGCGCGGCGAAGATCAAGCTCCTGAAGCAGAGCTTCGAAGCGCCGGAGGAGGAAGTCGCCTGGGCGCTCAAGAAGCGCTACGACGACTTCGACTACGGCTACGCGCTGACCGTCCACAAGGCGCAGGGCTCGCAGTGGAACGACGTCATGCTGTTCGACGAGAGCTGGGCCTTCAAGGATACCCGCGAGCGCTGGCTCTACACGGCGATCACCCGCGCCGCGGAAACGCTGACTGTGGTCCGCTGAGCGCCGAATCCCGTCCAGTCCGACGGCAGACGCACCTTCGAGGCAATCTGAACGATCCCAGCCGACGCCGCCCACTTTCTCCGATGCGCGGGAGCCGCGCGCCGCCGGCGAGCGGACTGGACGGAGAAGCGTCCGCACCCGTAGAAGCACGGCAGCCAGGACGAGAACCGCCGTGCCGACCAAGCTGTCCGTCAACCTCAACGCCGTCGCGATGCTGCGCAACCGGCGCGACCTGCCGTGGCCGAGCGTCGTCGACCTCGGGCGCATCGCGTTGCAGGCCGGCGCGCATGGGTTGACCGTGCATCCGCGCCCCGACCAGCGGCACATCCGCTTCGCGGACCTGCCGGACCTGCGGCGACTGACCGCCGACGAGTTCCCGCAGGCCGAGTTCAACATCGAAGGCTTCCCGAGCCGCGAGTTCGTCGATCTCGTCGAGGAGGCATGCCCGGACCAAGTGACGCTCGTGCCCGACGACCCGGAGCAGGCGACGTCCGACCACGGCTGGGATTTCGCGCGCGACCTTGAAACGCTGAAGCCCGTCGTCGCTCGGCTGACCGGGCGGGGGATGCGCGTGTCGCTTTTCGCCGACGCCGACCCGGCGCTGGTCGCGGCCGCCGCCGAAACGGGCGCCGATCGGATCGAGCTCTATACGGGCCCCTATGGCGGCTGCCACGGCGATCCGACGCGGGCGGCGGCGGAACTGGAGCGGCTCGGCGCGACGGCGGACGCAGCGCGCGCCGCTAAGCTTGACGTCAACGCGGGCCACGATCTGACCGTCGCGAACCTGCCGGCGATCGTTCGGCGCATCCCGTTTCTTGCCGAGGTGTCGATCGGCCACGCGCTGACGGCCGACGCCCTGGAACACGGCATGGCCGAAACGGTGCGACGCTTCCTCGAAGCGTGCGACGGCTGACTGCGCCCGCCCGACGTTGCGCCGCGCTGGGATGACAAGTCCGGCTTCAGCTTCGGCCCTGTACAAACGGCCGGATCGACGGCATCAGTCTGCGACCTCTCGAAGGACGTCGCCATGGACTGGAATAGTCGGATCGAAAACTACACGCGCCAGACCGGTTTTCCGCGAAGCCTGTTCGTCGCTGAAGACGGACGGACGGTCGGCACCTGGATCATGGGCAACGACTACAGGGTCAAATCGTCTTATTACGGCGGCTACCCCGCCGGCTATCTGCGAAGGGTCCGCGCGCTGTTCCCGGACAAGACGCGGACGCTGCACCTGTTCAGCGGCAAAGTCGACACCGCCGCGTTTCCTGGCGACACGGTCGACATCAATCCGGCGCTGAACCCGACCTATCTCGATGACGCGCAAACGCTGGAGAACGTCCCCCTGCATCTCTACGACCTGATCCTGGCCGATCCGCCCTACAGCGTCGAGGACTGCGAACACTACGGGACCAGCATGGTGAGCCGCAACAAGGTGATGCGGGCTCTGCAGCGGCTGCGTCCGTCGGCGCACGTCGTTTGGCTCGATCAGGTGCTGCCGATGTACCGGAAGGACGCCTTCGACGTCGAGGCGACCATCGGCATGTGGAAGTCGACCAACCACCGCTTCCGCGGCATCACCATCTTCCGGCGCCGCGAACCGGCTTAAAGATCCAGAAGTTCGCGCAGCGAACGAATGAAGCCAGCGCGCAAACGGTTCTGAAAGCCGCCGCCTTGGTATTGCGTCATGTATCGAATGACCTTGCCGAGTTCCGCGTCGTCCAGTTCGAGCGTTCCGTTTCCTTCTTGCAGGCGCTCGATGAGCAACGCTTGCAGCGCTTGATGCCCGCCCGCCCCCGCCGGTTCGCGAAGGGCGGCTTGCTCCGACCCGCTGAGCGTGAATGAAAAAGGCCGTGCCGGCATCTCGGATCGTCCCGTCGCTGGTTGTCTTGCGGAATAGGCGCCTGTAAGCGGGCAGCTTCAAGCACGTACGACACGGCAATCGGGGCGGGAAATGCGCGTTTATTACGATCGGGATGCCGATCTCAACCTCATCAAGGGCCGGAAGGTCGCCGTCGTCGGCTACGGCAGCCAGGGCCGCGCCCACGCGCTGAACCTAAAGGATTCCGGCGTCGCCGACATCTCGGTCGCCTTGAAGGTCGGTTCGCCGACGGCACAGAAGGTCGAGGCCGACGGCCTCAAGGTCACGTCGGTGGCGGACGCCGCCAAACGGGCCGACCTCATCATGATGGCGACCCCGGACGAGCTGCAGGCCGACATCTACCGGGACGACATCGCGGCCAACATCCGCGACGGCGCCGCGATCGCCTTCGCGCACGGCCTGAACGTGCATTTCGGCCTGATCGAGCCGAAGGCCTCGGTCGACGTCGTGATGATCGCCCCGAAGGGCCCGGGTCACACCGTGCGCGGCGAATACCAGAAGGGCGGCGGCGTGCCCTGCCTGGTTGCCGTCCATCAGAACCCATCCGGCAACGCGCTGGAACTCGCCCTGTCCTATGCCTGCGGCGTCGGCGGCGGCCGCTCCGGCATTATCGAGACCAACTTCAAGGAGGAGTGCGAGACCGACCTGTTCGGCGAGCAGGTCGTGCTCTGCGGCGGCTTGGTGGAGCTCATCCGCGCCGGCTTCGAGACGCTGGTGGAAGCCGGTTACGCACCGGAAATGGCGTATTTCGAGTGCCTGCACGAGGTGAAGCTGATCGTCGACCTCATCTACGAGGGCG
>CAXUCL010000009.1:0-35581 GCA_964249395.1 uncultured Rhizobiaceae bacterium | reverse complement strand
GACGACGGCCTGCCGGGGCCGGTTCGCGAACTTCGCGCCAAGCTGCTCGAAGCGGCCAAAAGCGGCGACGCCGAGCGGCTGCGCCCGTTCATCCGCACCGGCGAGGACGGCACGGTTCTGACCTTCGGGGGCCTCGACGGCGACCCGGTAGAGCATCTCAAGTCCGTGTCCGGCGACGGCGAGGGCGTCGAGGTGATGGCGATCCTCGGCGAAGTGCTGGAAGCCGGCCATGTCCGCAGCGAGGCGGGAACGGAGAACGAGATCTACACTTGGCCCTATTTCTCGGGCCTATCGATCGAGACGCTCACCAAGCCGCAGAAGGTCGAGCTGTTCGAGCTCGTCACCGCCGGCGACTACCAGGAGATGGTCGCCTTCGGCGCCTACAATTTCTACCGGGTCGGCATCACGCCGGACGGGAACCTGCAGTTCTTCGTGGCGGGGGACTGACCCAAGTCGTGCCAGTTCACCCGCTTGCGCCGGTTTCCCCAAAACGCACGACGGCGCCCGAGCCAGCGGTCGTAACCTCCCCTTCCCACATCACCCGTCGACCGCGCACGATCGTGCCGACCGGCCAGCCGGTGACCTGTTTGCCGTCGTAGGGCGTCCAACCGGCGCGCGAGGCGATCCGGCGGTTCTCGATCGTCTCGCGCCGCTTCAGATCGACCACGGTGAAGTCCGCGTCGTAGCCGACGGCGATCCGCCCCTTGCCGGCGATGCCGAACACGCGTTGCGGCCCGGCCGAGGTGAGGTCGACGAAGCGCCGGAGCGACAGCGCGCCCTTCGCGACATGGTCGAGCATGATCGGCACCAGCGTCTGAACGCCTGTCATGCCGGACGGCGATTGCGGATAGGGCTTCGCCTTCTCCTCGAGCGTGTGCGGCGCGTGGTCGGAGCCGAGCACGTCGATCACGCCTTGCGCCACCCCTTCCCAAACGGCGTCGCGATGCCGCACGTCGCGCACCGGCGGGTTCATCTGCAGGAGCGTGCCGAGCCGCGCGTAGTCGTCGGACGACAGCGTCAGGTGGTGCGGCGTCGCCTCCGCCGTGACCAGCCGCTTGTGCTCTGCGAGGAAGGCGATCTCGGCCGCCGTCGAGATGTGGAGCACGTGGATGCGCGTGCCCGTCTCCTCCGCGATCCGCACCAGCCGCCGCGTCGACGAGAGCGCGGTTTCCTCGTCGCGCCAGACGGGATGCGAGGTCGGATCGCCGGGCACCTGCCAGTCGACACGCTCGCGCAGGCGGAACTCGTCCTCCGAATGGAAGGCGGCGCGGCGGCGCGTGCGCCGCAGGATCGCCGCGACCCCTTCGTCGTCCTCGACCAAGAGGCTGCCGGTGGACGAGCCCATGAAGACCTTGATTCCGGCCGCGCCCGGCAGCCGCTCCAGCTCGGCCACGTCCGGCGCGTTCTCGTGCGTGCCCCCGACCCAGAAGGCGAAGTCGCAATGCATTCGCCCCTTCGCGCGGATGAGCTTGTCGGCGAGCGCCGCCTCGCTCACCGTGAGCGGATTGGTGTTCGGCATCTCGAACACGGCGGTGACGCCGCCGAGCACCGCTGCGCGCGACCCGGTCTCCAGATCCTCCTTGTGTTCGGCGCCGGGCTCGCGGAAGTGGACCTGGCTGTCGATCACGCCGGGCAGCACGTGCAGCCCGATGCAGTCGATGACCTCGCCGGCCTGCGCTTCGCCGATCGAACCGATGAAGGTGATGCGGCCGTCGCGGATGCCGACGTCGCGCGCCCCCTCGGCGTCGTGGTTCACGACCATGCCGCTGCGCAGGACGGTGTCGAAGGTGGCCGCCGCCATTCGGGTGCGCTCCTTGCTTGTCGCCAATGGGCTCGCGGCTTACGTAGCTTAGCCACCTCAGGCAAGCCGAGCCCGCCATTCCCATGCCCCATGCCGTTCTCGCCGACCGCGCGGTGCTCGCCGTTACGGGCGAGGACGCGGAAACCTTCCTGCAGAACCTCGTGACATCGGACGTCGACGCGTTGGACGCGGGCGAGGTGCGGCCCTCGGCGCTGCTCACCCCGCAGGGCAAGATCCTGTTCGATTTCCTGCTCGGGCGGACTGGAAACGGCTTCCGGATCGATGTCGCGGCCGAGGCGCGCGGAGACCTCGCGAAGCGCCTGACGCTCTACAAGCTGCGCGCCAAAGTTTCGATCGCGCCGGAGAACGTGCCGATCGTCGCGGTCTGGGACGAGACCGATGCACCGCCGGACGCCCTCCCCGACCGTCGCTTTCCCGACGCTACCGTGTACCGGCTCTACGGCTTGGCGCCGGCCGGCCTCGAAGCGGCGCCGCCCGAACGGTTTGTGGCGCTGCGCATCGCGAACGGGGTCGCGGAGGCCGAGCGCGACTTTCCGGCGTCCGACGTGTTTCCGCATGACGTTCTACTCGACCAGAACGGCGGTGTCTCGTTCCGCAAGGGCTGCTACGTCGGGCAGGAAGTGGTGTCGCGCATGCAGCATCGCGGCACCGCTCGGCGACGCCTAATGCTCGCCGCGACCGATAACGGACACCTGACGCCGGGCTCGGATATCCGCGCCGGCGGCAAGTCGATCGGCACCGTCCTGTCCGCGACCGACGCGCGCGGATTGGCGCTGATCCGGATCGACCGATTGGCTGCGGCAACGAACGCCGGCGTCGCGATCGAGACCGACGGCGTGCCGATCGATCTCTCGGTGCCGCCTTGGGCCGGGTACGCCCTCCCCGCTGCCGGTGCGGACGAGGTCGGCCCCGAATGAGCCGGGCAGCCGCGGACGCGAAGCCGCGAGCCTGGCAGCGCATGCTGTCGGGTCGCCGGCTCGACCTGCTCGACCCCTCGCCGCTCGACATCGAGATGGACGACATCGCGCACGGCCTAGCGCGCGTCGCGCGGTGGAACGGCCAGACCCGCGGCGACCACGCCTATTCGGTCGCCCAGCATTCGCTGGTGGTGGAGCGGATCGTCGCGGACGACGAACCGGACCCGCACTGGCGCCTCGCGGCGCTGCTGCACGACGCGCCCGAATACGTGATCGGCGACATGATCTCGCCCTTCAAGGCGGTGATGGGCGGCGACTACAAACACGTGGAGGAACGCATCCAGGCCGCCGTCTACCTGCGCTTCGGCCTGCCGGCGGACCTGCCGAAACCCGTCGCGAAGGCGATCAAGACGGCGGATCGCATGGCGGCCTTCCACGAGGCGACGAGGCTCGCCGGTTTCTCAACAAGCGAAGCGACACGTTTCTTTGGGGAGCCGAAGCCGGACCTTCTCGCCACCATCGACGTGACGCCGCTCGCCGCCGCCGTCGTCGGACCGCAGTTCCTGCAGCGCTTCGCGGCGCTCGACGACGCTTGCCGGCAGGCGCTGAAAACGCCTAGGACCTCCGGATGACCTATCTCGTCGTTTCATCGCTCGCCGACTTGCCCGCCACCGTGGAGGCGCACGGCGCCGCCGACGTGCTGACGTTGATCAACGTCGGCACCGCGGTGGAGCGGCCGACGAGCATCGGCGAGGATCGCCACCTGTTCATCGGCGTCAGCGACATCGTCGAGCCGATGGACGGCATGATCCTGCCCGACGCCAGCCATCTCGACCAGTTGCTCGAGTTCGGCCGCCGGTGGAGCCGCGAGAAGCCGCTGGCGATCCATTGCTTCGCCGGGATCAGCCGCTCCACGGCTGCCGCCTACATCCTGGCGCTGGCCGTCAACCCGGACCTCGACGAGCAAGCGCTCGCCGAGGAACTGCGCCGCCGCGCGCCAACCGCGACGCCGAACGCCCGGTTGATCGCGCTGGCCGACGAGAAGCTCGGCCGGGATGGACGGATGATCGAGGCCATCCGCTCGATCGGGCGCGGTGCCGAAGCCTATGCCGGCACGCCCTTCGTCCTGCCGCTGACGCTCGATCCAGCCGAGAAGGCGAAGATGCCCGAGGTGACGGTCGCCTGATCGCAGGTCAGTCCGCTGCCGGGTAGACGTTCTCCGGTCCCGGAAAGCTGCGGTCGGATACGGCCGCGGCATAGGCAGCGATCGCCTCGCCCGCCGCAACGCCGAGATCGCCGAACCGCTTCACGAAGCGCGGCACGCGCGGCGACAGGCCGAGCAAGTCCTCCGTCACGAGGATTTGGCCGTCGCAGCGCCGCGAAGCGCCGATGCCGATGGTGGGCGCGGCGATCGCGGCGGTGATGCGGTCGGCGAGCGGCTCGACGACGCCCTCGACCACGACGGCGAAGGCGCCGGCATCCGACACCGCCGCCGCGTCCCGCTCGACCCGCGCCCAGTCGGAGCGGTCGCGCCCCTGCGTCTTGAAGCCGCCGAAGGCCATGACCGATTGCGGCGTCAGCCCGACGTGGCCGATCACCGGCACGCCGCGCGCGACGAGAAACGCGACCGTTTCGGCCATCGCCTCGCCGCCTTCGAGCTTCACCGCCGTGCAGCCGGTCTCCGCCAGGATGCGCGAAGCGTTGCGGAACGCCTCCTGCGGGCCGGTCTCGTAGGAGCCGAACGGCATGTCCACGGCGACAAGCGCGCGGGTCGAGCCGCGCATCACGCTCTGCCCGTGCAGGATCATCATCTCCAGCGTCGCGCCGAGCGTCGATGCCATGCCGTGCTCGACCATCGCCACGCTGTCACCGACGAGAACGAGGTCGGCGTGCGGATCGACCAGCCGTGCGGTCGAGGCGCTGTAGGCCGTCAGCGCGACGATTGGCCGGCCACCCTTGCGGGCGCGGATGTCGGGCGCCGTGACGCGGCGCGAGCGGACCTCGGCGCTCACGCCGCCGCCTCCCGCGACCGCTCGGCCGAGCGAAGTTCCCCCTGATCGATCAGCATGACGCCGTCGAGCCGCGCCGCAACCAGAACGACGGCGGGCGCCGAACCGAGCATTTCGAGCGGCTCCAAGGTCGCGCTGTCGCAGACGTCGACCGAAACGAGTTCAATGAGGGGTTCCCGCGCGACCGTTTCCCGCAGCCGCGCCTTGAGGGCGGCAGCGGATCGCTCGCCGCTTCGGAAGGCGCGTTCGGCCGCCCGCAGGCCGCGATGAAGGGCCGGTGCCGCTCTTCGTCCGTCGGCCGACAGGCGAACGTTGCGCGACGACGCGGCGAGGCCGTCCGCCTCGCGCACCGTCGGAACGCCGACCACTTCGGCGCGCAGCGACAGGTCGCGCGCCATCCGCTTGATCACCGCGAGCTGCTGGAAGTCCTTTTCGCCGAAGTAGGCGCGATCCGGCTCGGCGATGTTGACGAGCTTCGCGACGACCGTCGCGACGCCGCGAAAATGGCCGGGCCGCTGTCGGCCGATGAGCACGTCGGACAGCGGCGCAACGGCGATGCTTGTTTCCATCGCCTCCGGATACATCTCGGCGACCGAGGGCGCGAACACGAAATCGACGCCGTGCCGGCGGCAGAGGTCGAGGTCGCGGTCGCGGTCGCGCGGATAGGCGTCGAAGTCCTCGTTCGGCGCGAACTGGGTCGGATTGACGAAAATGGTCAGCACGACGACGTCGTTCTCCGTCTTCGCCCGTTCGGCCAGCGCCATGTGGCCACCGTGGAGGAAGCCCATGGTGGGCACGAGGCCGATCGTCCGGCCGCGCAGGCGCGACGGCCGCAACACCTCCCGCAGATCTGCAATCCTGGAAACGAGCTGCACCGTGTCGACCGTTTTCCCGCCGCTTGCAGGCGGCTTTGCCATCTTTCGATCCGCGCGTCACCGGTAAAGCGCCACCGAAGCCGAGTCCCAAACGCGGCACGCCTCTTTTCGCGAGGCGCTCCCTCGGCTAGGAATTGCGGCGCCGAACGACGGCCGGTCGCTCGCAACGGAGTTTCTCGGATGCGCCTGCTCCGTTGCCTCACCGCCGGGCTGCTCCTGTCGGCCGCGCCGGCTTGGGCGCAGACGGCGACCGGCTCGCCGGCCGCCGCGGTGGCGATCGCGGGGCCGGAAGCGGCAGCGGCCGGCACGGCGGACGGTGCGCGCACGCTGGCCGAAAGCCTCGTTCCCTACGTGAGCCAGGCGGCGTTCGCGAAGAACATCCTGACCGTCGCGCCGGACCCGGCCGGCTACCGCATCACGGCCGATTTCGCGCCGCTCCTGCGCATGATCGCCGGAACGGGCGCGAACCTGCTGCAGGTGACGCCCACGTCGATCGTCGTGAGCCCGCGCGGCGACGGCGACTGGAACGTGTTCAGCGACGCGCCGCTGTCCCTGAAGGCCGACATCGCTCAGGGCGACGTCCGGCAGACGATCGACTACGCCTTCACCAATCCGCGCTTCAAGGGCGTCTACTCGACGAGGCTTGCCGCGTTCCTGTCGGGCGACGGCGCGATCGAGGCCATCACCTCGACGAACCGCGACCCGCTGACGGAAAGCACCGCGGCGGTCGCCGGGTCGACCTACACGACGACCGGCTCGCCGGGGCCGGACGGCAGCGTGAACGCGGCCTTCGAGCAGACCTCCGACAGGCTGGAACAGCGCGTCTCGTTTCCCAACCCGGACGACCCGAGCGGCGCCAGCCGCGTCGACGTCTCGATCAAGGGCGGCCCCATTGCGGTGACGTCGTCGATCGACGCCGGGCGCACGCGGGCGATGGTGGACCTCTACGCCTTCTTCCTGCGTCATCCCGAGTTCGCCGAGCCGCCGGCCACCGTGCTCGACAAGCTGGGCGCGGCGCAGAACGAGATGAAGACGCTGATCCGTGCCGTTCTGCCGCTGTGGAACGAGCTGAAAGGACGCTACGACGTCGGCCGGATGGACGTGTCCAGCATGTTCGGGTCGGCGACGATCGAGAAGGGCCACCTCGACGTTTCCATGGGCGGCGTTTCCACCTCGACCGGCTTCGAGTACCGGCTCGGCTACAACGGCTTGAGCGTGCAGTCGCCGTTCGTTCCGGCCTGGACGCGGCCGTTCATCCCGGTCGAGATGGACATCGCCTTCAAGGTCGAGAACGCCGACCTGAAGACGCCCGCGGACATCCTGCTTGCCGAGCTCGACCTGTCGAAGGAAACCATGGTGTCGGACGCGGTGCTGCAGCGGGCCGCTGCGACGTTCACGACGACGATGCCGCGCTTCCTGATGCCGGCGAGCCGCGTCCGCGCCGAAACCTACGACGTTTCGATGTCGGGGTCGCTCAAAGTCGTGAACGGCCAGCCGGACATGACGGTGGACGTCCTGGCGACCGGCGTCGACCGGACGATCGAGGCCATGCGCGAAGCGGCCAAGGCGGAGCCTGCCGTCAATCAGGCGATCGGCTTCCTGTCGATCGCCAAGGGCTTCGGCAAGGCGCTGCCGGACGGCCGGACGCAATGGCTCGTGAACCTGGCGCCGGACGGCGCCGTCGCCGTGAACAGCTTCCAGGTCAAGGGGCCCGACGTGCCGCAAGTACCGGACGACGCGGCCGACGGCACGGTGCCGGACGACCAGAACCTCGACGGTGGCGTTTCGGGCGACGAACCGGCGCAGGAACTCGCACCGGGAACGCCGTGACGCCAACGACCAAGGTCGCTGCCGGTCTGCTGAAAGCCGGCGTCCTCGCCGGTTCCATCGTCTGCGCCTCGATCGGCAGTGCGGCAGCGCAAGCCGGCGCTCCGTCAGCGCAAGCGGCCCCCGCGGGCACGGCGGACGGTGCGGCAACGCTCGCCGGGACCATGAAGGCGGTGCTCGGAGACGAGCCGTTCCGCAGCGGCTGGCTCGCCGTGTCGCCGACAGCCGCCGGCTACCGCATCGCCGTCGATCTCGGCCGGCTCGTCGGCGCAACGGCGCCCACCGTCGCCGACCTTTTGGTCCGACCTCGGGCAAATGGCGGCTGGTTCTTCGAGCTGCCGTCGCTTCCGACGCTGTCGGTTCGGCAGGGCGCGGTGCCGGGTTCGTTCACGATCGGAAACGAAGGCTTGCGCCTCGAAGGCGCGTTCGACCCGACAATCATGGCGCCGCTTTCCGGCGCAGGCTCGGCGAAGACGATCACGGTCACCGGCAACGACCCGACCGACAAGCGCTCGCTCGTTCTCGGTGGCTCGACGATCGCGATCGAGGGAAAGCCGGCGCGGGACGGGGCGGCGGACCTCCGATTTCGCCAAACGGCCGAAACTGCCTCGGGCGGATCGCTGGGTCCGGACAACAAGCCGTTCGCCTCGTGGCGCGCGGGCAAGACGGAACTTGCGATCGACGCCGCGAGCCTGCGGGCCAAGGCGGCCGCCGACCTTTATGCGTTCTTCACCGTGCAGCCAGCCCTTGCCGGCTCGGAACAGTCTTCGCTCGATGACTACGAAGCGACCTTTAAGGCGCGCATGGGCGCGGTGCTGCCGTTGTGGGAGCGAATGGGCGTGACGGTGAAGGCGTCCGCCCTCGCCGGCGAGACGCCGGACGGAACGTTCAAGGCCGCGCAGTTGCGCGCCAGTCTCACCACAACCGGCATCGAGAAGGCCGGCCGGGTCGCCGCGTCCTTCGTCGTGTCCGGCCTCGACGTCGCCTCGCCGGCGCTGAAGGCGTTCGCGCAGCCGCTCGTCCCGCGCGAGCTCGACGTCACCGTCGCACTGGAGCGGCTCGACCTGCGCTCGTCGTTCGACATCGTGACGAACGACGTCGATTTCGGCGCCGACGACGATCAGTTCGAACGGATGGGCGCGCGGCCAGGTCAGGCCTTCGACGCCAACCCGCCGGTCTTCGTGCTGGAGCCGAGCCGCGTCCGGACCGCCGACCTCGACGTCGCCTTCAGCGGCCGCATGGAGCTGAACGGCGGGAAGCCGTCCGCCGTTCTGTCCGTGGAGGCGAAGGGGCTGGAGGAAACGATCGAAGCGGTGAAGGCGGCCGCGGCGAACGAGCCGGACGCCGCCGGCGTCGTCACGGCGCTGTCGCTGGCGCAAGGCTTCGGCAAGCCGCTGCCGCCCGGCCGGCTGTCCTGGGTGGTCGAGTCGGCCGAGAACGGCTCCATCCGCGTCAACGGATTGGAGATCGTCGGCGCGGACCCTGCGCCTAGGCCTGTGCCGACGCCTCCGGCGGATCGGACCGACGAACCGTCGATTGCGCCGCCGCCGAGCGAAGCTCCGACCGACGAGAACGCCCTGCCGACCGAACCGCCGCGTTAGGCGCCTTCCTGAACGCCGCGACGTTCGCAGTCGTCATTCCTGGACGCCGTCGCGAAGAGTCCTTGCGGGACTCGTTGGGGGCGAAGCCTGGAAACGACGACGAATGCCCGAAGGTCCGCGGCTGCAAGCGCGGCACAGCATTCACCGGCTTGATGGGACCGATCAAGCCTTACGATTTGCTTGGACGCTCCTTCGCGTTCAGAACGGTCCCTCTGACGCTCGCCGGAGTCGTTCCTTGTCCGCGCCGACCCAACCGTCCTCGCCCGACTCCGCCGCGGCGCGCATCGCCTGGCCGGTGATCGTCTGCGGCTCGCTGATCGCGATGCTGACCTTCGGGCCGCGCTCGGCGATCGGTTTCTTCCAGCTGCCGATGCTCGGCGACATGAACGCGACGCGCGCCGACTTCGCCCTCGCGATCGCGCTCCAGAACCTGTTCTGGGGCGCCGGCCAGCCGTTCTTCGGCGCGGTCGCCGACCGCTACGGCACGGCGCGCGTGCTCGTCCTGTCCGGGCTGCTCTACGCCACCGGCCTCGCGCTGCCGGCGCTGTTCCCGGGCGTCGCGAGCCTGACGATCGGCGCCGGCATCCTGGTCGGACTCGGGGTCGGGGCGGGCTCCTTCGGCATCGTGCTGGCGGCCTTCGCGCGGCAGGTGTCGGCCGAGCAGCGCTCGTTCGTGTTCGGCCTCGGCACCGCCGCGGGCTCCATGGGCATGTTCGTGTTCTCGCCGCTCAGCGTCGAGCTGATCGACCGCTTCGGCTGGGCGGACGCGTTGCTCGTCCTGTCGGCGCTGATGCTCCTCGTGCCGCTGCTCGCCTATCCGCTGCGCGGTGGCAGGCCCGGCACTCTGACGCGGCGCGAGGTCGAGCAGACGATGGCCGAGGCGCTGCGCGAGGCCCTCGGCACGCGGAGCTACCTGCTGCTCGCCAGCGGCTTCTTCGTTTGCGGCTTTCAGGTCGCCTTCATCACCGCGCACTTCCCCGCCTACATCGCCGATCTCGGCATCGCGCCGGTTTGGGCCGCGACGGCCCTCGCCCTGATCGGCTTCTTCAACGTCATCGGCTCGCTGGCCTCTGGCGTCATCGGCCAGCGCTATCCGAAGCCCGCTTTCCTGGCGCTGATCTACCTCGGCCGGTCGATCGCGGTGACGGCCTTCTTGTTCGTGCCGCCGTCGCCCACGGCGATCGTCGCCTTTTCCGTGGTGATGGGGCTGCTCTGGTTGTCGACGGTGCCGCCCACCAACGGCCTCGTCGCGATCATGTTCGGCACGCGCCATCTCGGCCTGCTCGGCGGTCTCGTGTTCCTGTCGCACCAGATCGGCTCGTTCCTCGGCGTCTGGCTCGGCGGGCTCCTCTATGCCTTGTACGGCAGCTACGACGTCGTCTGGTGGCTCGGCGTCGCGCTCGGCCTGTTCGCGGCCCTCGTCCACCTGCCGATCCACGAAGCGCCGGTGGCGCGCTTGCAGCCGGCGGAATGACGGATCAACCGGACGCGGTCGCGGCGACGCTGGTGGCGAGCGCCTGACGCGACGCCGGCTCGGCGATGCCGCGCGGCGCCCAGACGTGCCGGTCCAGGAAATAGCCGGCGAGTCGAAAGCCGTCGACGATCTCCGGCGCGGCGGGACGGCACGACAGGTCGCGCAGGAACGGCGGCAGCGCCAGCATCCGGTCGCGCCAAGGCTCTCCGGCGTCGCGGCTGACGGCGCGGCCCGACTTCGGCGAGACGTAGGCGAGATCGTCGGTCCGGCCCGTCGCGGCACAGGCCGACAGGTCGAGGCCGAAGCCGAGATCCTCCAGCAGCGACACCTCGAAGCGCAAGACGAGCTCGCCGAGCCGCATCGGGTCGCCGAGGTCGGCGAGGATCAGCTCGAAGGCGTCGAACAGCCGGGGATGCGGGTCGCGCTCCGGCAACAGGCGCAGGTGCGCGGCGAGAAGCTGGATCGCATGGAGCGCCGCGGCCGAGCCCATGACCTGCGCCGCGCGCAGCGCCAACGGCTCCAGGACGAAGGTTCCCATATGCTCGTCGAGCCGCGCGCGCCACGTCGCTTCGACCGAGTTGCCGGGCTGCAGCACCGGCTGCAGGCGGCGCGAGCGCCCGCCGCGCACGATGCCGAGATGCCGGCCCCGCTCGCGGGTCATCAGCTCGGCGATGACGCTCGTTTCGCCGTGCCGGCGCAGGCCCAGGACGATCGCGGGTTCGCGCCATTCCATGAGTCAGGCTCGGTATGGCTCGCGGCGCATTTTGCTCGAGGCAGCGCATGGCGGATTCGTTCTCCTACCCGGCGAGGAGAAGGTCCGGCAGGGGACGAAGGATCGGCGACGCCGAGCGACGCTCGCGAACGATCGCGGACGCCGCATACCCCTCACCCGTCTGTCGCCTCGCGGCATCCACCCTCTTCCCGCAGGGGAGAAGAATGGGCCGCAATCGCCGATGTCTTCCTGAAAACAGCGCAACGCCGTCGCCTTCACGTCGGGAAGTCCAAGCCCATCTGCCGGTAGCGGTCCGGGTCGTCACCCCAGTTCTCGCGCACCTTCACGAACAGGAAGAGGTGGACCTTCTCCTCCGCCGCTTCGGTGATCTCGATCCGCGCCGCCTGCCCGATCGACCTGATCGTCTCGCCCTTGTGGCCGATCACGATCTTCTTCTGGCTTTCGCGCTCGACGAAGATCGTCTGCTCGACGCGCACCGAGCCGTCCGGCTGCTTCTTCCAGAGCTCGGTCTCGACGTGGCTCGCGTAGGGCAGTTCCTGGTGCAACCGCAGGAACAGCTTCTCGCGGGTGATCTCGGCGGCGAGCTGGCGGATCGGCAGGTCGCTGATTTGGTCCTCCGGATAGTACCAGGGCCCTTCCGGCAGCGCGTCGGCCAGCCAGGACAGGAGGTCGGCGCAGCCGGAGCCGTCGAGCGCCGAGATCATGAACACGCGCTCGAAGTCGACGCCGCGCTCGGTCAGGTCCTTGGTGAGAGCCAAGAGCTTCGAGCGCTCGATGCGGTCGATCTTGTTGAGAAGCAGGACGACGCGACCGCCCCCGTCGCGCAGCCGCTCCAGAATGGCTTCGACGTCGTCGGACACGCCGCGCTCGGCGTCGGTGATGAACAGGACGATGTCGGCGTCCTTGGCGCCGCCCCAGGCGGTGCGGACCATCGCGCGGTCGAGCCGCCGCCTCGGCTTGAACACGCCGGGCGCGTCGACGAGCACGATCTGGGCCTGCTTCTCGATGGCGATGCCGCGCACCAGCGCCCGCGTCGTCTGAACCTTGTGGGTGACGATCGAGACCTTCGTGCCGACGAGCCGGTTCACCAGCGTCGACTTGCCCGCGTTCGGTGCGCCGAGCAGCGCGACGAAGCCGGACCGCGTCGCTCGCGCCGGTTTGGAGGGTGCAGCCGCTTCGCTCATTGGTCCGTCTCCTTCCAGACGCGCTCGCGCAAGAGCACGGCGGTCGCCGCTTCCTGCTCGGCGATGCGGCGCGAGCGCCCCTGCCCCTCGCCGGGCGCGACGCCGTCGATCACGGTGCGCACCGTGAAGAGCGGGTCGTGGTCCGGCCCGGTGCGGTCGACGATCTCGTAGCGCGGCGGCACGGTGGAGCGGGTGTGGACCCATTCCTGCAACGCGGTCTTCGGGTCGCGGCGCGCGGTCGCCGCGCCGCCGAGCTTGTCCTGCCAGACGCGCAGGATGAAGGATCGCGCGTCCTCCAGGCCGTTGCCGAGATAGATGGCCGCGATCAGCGATTCCACTACGTCGGCGCGGATGTTTCGCGTGTTCTCGGCCGACAGGCGCTTCAGGTCGCCGCCGTGCCGGATGAACTGGGACAGGCCGAGGTCGTCGGCGATCGCCGCGCAGGCTTCGGCGCTGACGAGGGAATTGAGCTTCAGCGACAGCTCGCCCTCGTTGGCGCTCGGGAACATCTCGAACAGCTTCTCGGCGATCACCAGGCCGAGCACCCGGTCGCCGAGGAACTCCAGCCGTTCGTAGCTGGCCGGTCCCTTCGCCGCCCGATGGCTGGAATGGGTCAGCGCCCGCTCCAGCCGCGGCCGGTCGGCGACCCGGACGTCGATCCGCCGCTCGAGCTCGTCGAGCAGGCGGGCGAACGTCAGCTGAGCCATGTGAAGAAGCGGCTCGGCCGCAGGTCGGTTGGCCACTGCCAGAACTCGAGCGGCGACGAGCCGCCGCCGACCGAGAAGAAGATGATCTGCGCCTTGCCGACGAGGTTCTCCGCCGGCACGAAGCCGACGCCTTCCTGCACGTCGGCCGTATCGAAGCGGCTGTCCAGCGAGTTGTCGCGGTTGTCGCCCATCATGAAGTAGTGGCTCGGCGGCACGACGAATTCGCGGGTGTTGTCGCCGGAGGAGTTCGGGCTGAGGTCCAGCGTCATGTAGCTCACGCCGTTCGGCAGCGTTTCACGGTATTGCTGAACGCGCGCGCCGCCGTCCGAGAACTCCCCGGCGGGCTCGCGCGGCACGGCGGTCCCGTTGATCTGGAGCACCCCGTTCTCGACCTGGATGCGGTCGCCCGGCAGGCCGACCAGGCGCTTGATGTAGTCCGTGTCCTCCTCGCCCGGCTTGCGGAAGACGATCACGTCGCCGCGCTCCGGCCCGGCGCCGAGAGCGGCGACGCGCCCGTCGAACGGCAGGTAGCCGACGTAGGGCGGAAAGGCCGGGAAGGAATAGCGCGAGAAGCCGTAGCTCCATTTCGAGACGAACAGGTAGTCGCCGGTCAGGAGGGTCGGCATCATCGAGCCCGACGGGATCGAGAACGGCTGGAACAGGAAGGTGCGGATCACCAGCGCCAAGAGCAGCGCCTGGACGATCACCTTGATCGTTTCGCCGATCCCGCCGCTCGTCTTCGTTTCGGCCCGATCGACCATGCTTGGCTTGCCTCGAAGTCATAGGAGCCGCGCGCCGCGGCAGGGCTTAGTAGCGGGTCGCATGGGCCGCGGCAACGGAAACGCGGGCCGCCTCGGCCGCCGCGCGTTCGCGCCTCAGACCGCTTCGATGATCACGAACGCCTGCGCCAGCGGGTAGTCGTCCGTGATCGTGAGATGGATGCGCGCTTCCCGGTTTGCCGGCAGGATCGCGCGCAGGCGCTCCAGCGCGCCGCCGGTGAGGCGCATCGTCGGGGCCCCGCTGGCCAGGTTCACGACGCCCATGTCGCGCCAGAACACGCCCTGCGCGAGGCCCGTGCCGAGCGCCTTGGCGCAGGCTTCCTTCGCCGCGAACCGCTTGGCGTAGGACGCGGCACGCTCGCGCCGCCGCTCGGATCGCGCCCGCTCGACCTCCGTGAAGACGCGGGCGACGAAACGCTCGCCGTGCCGCTCCAGCGTCTTCTCGACCCGTCGGATGTCGATGAGGTCGGAACCGATGCCGACGATCATCCGGCGTTTCCCGCGGCGCCGCGAAGCGCCCGCGCGGCGCCCACGCGGTGCGCTTCGCGCAGCGCCGCCATGCGCCGCGCCCGGTGCGCCTGGAACGAGCGGGCGGCGAGGAACACGACGGCGTAGCCGGGAAGCGCGAAGGCGAGGCCGAGCGGGACGCCGCCGATCAACATCGGCTTGATAATGGGCGTCCAGATGTCGGCGACGTCGGCATGGGTCAGCGCGTGCGCCAGGCCGCTTGGCGCCGAACCCGCAGCGTTCTCCGAACCGAGCATCCAGCGACCCAGCTCGAACGTCGACGCCCAGATCGGACCGAAGGTCAGCGGGTTGCCTGCCGCGCAGCCGATTGCCGCCGCCGCCATGTTGCCGGCGACGACGTAGGCGACGGCGAAGGCGAGCAGGAAGTGGAAGCCGACGAAGGGCGTGAACGTCGCGAACAGTCCGGAGGCGATCCCGGCGGCGATCGCGTGCGGCGTCGCGTCGAGGCGCAGCACGCGCTTGCCGAGGTAGGAGAACGAGCGGCGCCAGGAGCGGCGCGGCCACAGCCAGACCCGCAGCTTCTCCTTCCATGTCGGCTTCATCCGCCGCTTGAACAACATTCCCGCCGTTATCCCGCTTGGCCGTTCTCGTTTCGCCGGGCTCCAAAGGGCGGCCGCACCCTGCCGCCGGTCAAAGGCCGCGGCTACCGGGCTTCACCGGCGGAATTGCGGCGAGCTCGGGCGGCAGGGCGTCGGCCGGATAGGCCGGCACCTCGTAGTCCGCCAGCGCCACGAGCGGCACGCCGACGTCGGCCTTGCCGGCCGAGCGATCGATGATGCAGGCGGCCGCCAGGACCTCGGCGCCGAGGTCGCGCATGCAGGCGACCGTTTCGCGGATCGACAGGCCGGTCGTGACGATGTCCTCGACAATCACCACCCGCGCGCCGGGCTCGACGGCGAAGCGGCGCAGCCGGAAGACGCCGTCCTCGCGCTCCACCCAGATCGCCGGTGCCTTCAGGTGCCGTGAGGTCTCGTAGGTCGGGATGAGGCCACCGACCGCCGGGCCGACGAGATAGTCGATCGGGCCCGGAACTTGCGCGCGGATGCGCTCCGCCAGCGCCCGACACAGCGTTTCGGTGAGGTCGGCGTGCATGAACACCCGCGCCTTCTGCAGGAAGACGGGACTGCGCAGGCCGGAAGTCAGGATGAAATGCCCTTCGAGATAGGCGCCGGCTCGCCGGAAGACGTCGATGACTTCGGAAGTGTTCATTCGAGCGGTTTTCCCTTACGCTCGCGCCATCGAGCGTCGTCATCTGCGAGTTCCGGCCCACTTCCTTTTCGGGTCGGGAGAGGGTGTCGCAGGGCGCGGGCCTTGGCAACGTTCGCCCCCTGCACGCCCGCATCCGCCTGCCGGCTCGGGAGAAGGCGGCGTCGCCATTGAACGACAATCACCCGTTCACGCGCTTCGCTTCCGAAACGCAGGCCTTCGTCCGCAACTGGTGCAACGTCCGCGTCAGGTGCGCCAAGTCCCACACTTCGACGTCGATCACCATGGCGGTGATGTCGGCAGCCGTTCTCGTCATGGACAGGTTGTGGATGTTCGCGTCGTTGGCCGCGATCGTTTCGGCGACCTCGGCGAGCGAGCCCGGCTCGTTCGTGACGGAAACCAGGATGCGGGCCGGAAACCGGATGCTGGCCTCCGCATCCAAATCCCATCGCACGTCGACCCAGCGCTCCGGGCGGTCGTCGAAGCTCGCCAGCGCCGGCGAATGGATCGGGTAGATCGTGATCCCCTTGCCCGGCTCCAGAATGCCGACGATGCGGTCGCCCGGCACCGCACCGTCCGCGCCGAACCGCACCGGCGTGTCGATCCCGGCGCCGCGCACGGGGATCGAGCGACCGGACTTCTCCGCCTCGGCGATGGTCGGGATGCGGAAGATCATGCCGACCGCCGAATGCAGGTGGAACCAGCCGTCCTCCTCGCTGCGCGGCGGCAGCTTCGTCGCGCGGCTGTCCTGGAAGTCGGGGTGAACGGCGTGCAACACGTCGGCGGTGGCGAGCTCGCCGCGCCCGACGGCGGCGAGAGCCTCGTCGACGTCCTTGTGGCCGATCTTGGCAAGGAACGGTTTCAGCGCGTCGCGACTGAACGTCTTGGCCGAGCGCTGGAAGGACCGGGTCAGCATCTGCTGGCCGAGGCCGGCGTACTGCCGACGGATCGCGAGGCGCGCCGCGCGGCGGATCGCGGCGCGCGCCTTGCCGGTGACGGCGACCGTTTCCCACGCCGCCGGGGGCGCGGCACCCTTCGAGCGGACAATCTCCACCTCGTCGCCGTTCTGCAGCTCGGTCGCGATCGGCATGATCCGACCGTCGATCTTGGCGCCGACGCAGGTGTCGCCGACATCGGTGTGGACCGCGTAGGCGAAGTCGATCGGCGTCGCGCCGCGCGGCAGGGCGATCAACCGGCCCTTCGGCGTGAAGCAGAACACCTGGTCCTGGAAGAGCTCCAGCTTGGTGTGCTCGAGGAACTCCTCCGGGTTGTCGCCTTCCGACAACTGCTCGATCGTCCGGCGCAGCCAGGCGTAGGCGTTGCTCTCGCGCGACAAGCCCGCCTTGCCCTCGTTCGAGCCGTTCTTCGGCGCGACGCCATCCTTGTAGATCGAATGGGCGGCGACGCCGAGCTCGGCGACCTGATGCATGTCCCGGGTGCGGATCTGCAGCTCGACGCGCTGGCGCGACGGCCCGACGATGGTGGTGTGCAGCGAGCGGTAGTCGTTCTGCTTCGGCGTCGAGATGTAGTCCTTGAAGCGGCCCGGCACCATCGGCCAGGTCCGATGCACGATGCCGACGGTGCGGTAGCAGTCGTCGTCCGTCGCGACGAGGACGCGGAAGCCGAAGATGTCGGACAGCTGCTCCAGCGACAGCGCCTTGCGCTGCATCTTGGAGAACACCGAATACGGCTTCTTCTGCCGGCCCTTCACCGTCGCCTCGATGCCTTTGTCACGCAGGCGCGCGGCGAGGTCCGTCTCGATGGTCGCGATGGTCGCCGCGTGTCGCTCGCGCAACTCGGCGAGGCGCGCGGTGACGGTGGCGTAGGCGTCCGGGTTCACGTAGCGGAACGCCAAGTCCTCCAGCTCGTCGCGCATGTCCTGCATGCCCATCCGGCCCGCCAGCGGGGCGTAGATGTCCATCGTCTCCTGCGCGATCGACAGGCGCTTCTCGGGCCGCATGTGATGCAGCGTGCGCATGTTGTGCAGGCGGTCGGCGAGCTTCACGAGCAGGACGCGCACGTCGGCGGCGATGGCGAGAAGCAGCTTGCGCAGGTTCTCGGCCTGCTCGGCCTTCTTCGACACGAGGTCGAGGCGCTTCAGCTTCGTCAGCCCTTCGACGAGCTGGCCGATGCGGTCGCCGAAATGCAGGTCGATCTCTTTGCGCGTCGCGTCCGTGTCCTCGATCGTGTCGTGGAGGAGCGCGGTGGCGATGGTCGCCTCGTCGAGGCGCATGTTGGTGAGGATCGCGGCGACTTCGAGCGGGTGCGAGAAATACGGATCGCCGTTCACGCGCTTCTGCGCGCCGTGCTTCTGCATGGCGTAGACGTAGGCGCGGTTCAGGAGCGCCTCGTCGACTTCCGGCTTGTAGCTCGCCACCCGCTCGACGAGCTCGTATTGTCGCATCATCGGCGGCTCGGCCGTTCAGAAAGAGTAGCGAATGTTTGAATTTTCGCAGCCGGTTCATCGGCCGGTCTGCGCCATGTCTTTAAGATAAGTTACGGTCTGTCCCAGCCGCCTGCATGGCGAGGGCAACGATCCGCCAATAGAGACGCGGCACTCCGCGGTTGGTCCAGGTCTCCCAAGTCCGAACCGGCAGTCCCAACGCAGCTGCAGCTTGGCGATTGCTCCAACCGCGGGCATCGCGTTGCGCCCGCAATCCTTTGGCGGTCAGGTCGATCGCTGCTTCGGCATCCCGCACCGGCGGTGGTCGCCATGCAGCGGCTTCGTGTGTCTTTTCGTCCGTCGCCAGCGGGTCAAGCGGTGCTTCTGGGTGAGTCTGACGATCCAAGACATCGAAACAGCTGAAATACACCGAGCGGCGGATAATCGGCGACACAAGGCGGGCGGCTACTAATTGACCATCGAGATCGCGGCGAGCCAGCAAACGGCGGAAATGTGCCACTGCGCCGTCAAGCTCGCCGAGGTAGCGTTCCGTCAGCTCGCCGTCGTGCCAACGCAGGTCGGCTTTCCAGAGAGCGTTTGTCATGCCACTTCTCCGCGAAGGGCGCCTAGCAGTCAAATTGCAGGACGCACCTGCAATATAGAAATCGTTGTCCGGTTTAGGGAACCCGTGTTTCTTAGCGCAACGGTCAGAAGTCGTCGTTCTTTTCCGGCGCGACCAGGCCCTCGATGCCGGCGAGGAGTTCGTCTTCGCTCATCCGGTCGAAGGCGATGTTGTCGTCGCCATCCTCGGAAGCGGCCGCGATGGCCGGCTGCGGCACTGCTGCGGGCGCTTCCGGCTCGTCGACCTCGACGTGCTTCTGCAGCGAATGGATCAGATCTTCCTTGAGGTCGTCCGGCGTCAGCTTCTCGTCGGCGATCTCGCGCAGCGCCACCACCGGGTTCTTGTCGTTGTCGCGGTCGATGGTGATCTGCTGACCCTGCGCGATCTGCCGCGCGCGGTGACTGGCGAGAAGAACCAACTCGAAACGGTTCTCGATCTTGTCGACGCAATCTTCGACGGTGACGCGGGCCATCCCTGTCTCCAGTATAAATCGTGGCTGAACGCTTGAGCGGCCCGACATAAACCTTGGGCGCCGACGGCACAAGTGGCGCGGGACCGGGACCGGCGCGGTGGCGGTTGGCAGGCGAGGCCGCCCGGCTTATGGTGCAGCGGGCCTCGGATTCGTCCGCCGGGCCGTCATGTCGTTTTCAGTCAGGCCTTTTCAGCGCATCCGTTTCGAAGGCCGCATTCATCGAGAGTCGCCGATGTTCGACGCCCGCGAGAAGATCGCCCTCTTCATCGACGGCGCCAACCTCTACGCGGCGTCGCGCAACCTTGCCTTCGACATCGACTACCGCAAGCTGCTCGGCGCGTTCCAGAAGCGCGGCTACCTGCTGCGCGCGTACTACTACACGGCGCTGATCGAGGATCAGGAGTATTCCTCGATCCGGCCGTTGATCGATTGGCTCGACTACAACGGCTACCGCGTCGTCACGAAGCCCGCGAAGGAATTCACCGACGCGCTGGGCCGGCGCAAGGTCAAGGGCAACATGGACATCGAGCTCGCGGTGGACGCCATGGAGCTCGTCGGCACGGTGGACCATTTCGTTATCTTCTCCGGCGACGGCGACTTCCGCTCGCTGGTGGAAGCCTTGCAGCGCCAAGGGCGTAAGGTGTCCGTCGTGTCGACGCTCGCCACGCAGCCGCCGATGATCGCCGACGACCTGCGCCGGCAGGCCGACCACTTCATCGACCTCGTGTCGCTGAAGCCCGAGATCGGTCGCAGCGCCGCCGAGCGCGAAGCCCGCCTCGCGCGGCGCATGGAACCGGTGCCGGAGGCCGACGAAACGGACTGAGCCGGCGATGGACCCCTTTGCTTCGCCCGGGACCGGCACGGACTTCGAGCCGCCACGGGACTGTCCGCTTTGTCCGCGACTCGCCGCCTTCCGCGAGGCGTGGCGCGAGCGCGAACCAGCTTGGCACAACGCGCCCGTTCCGAGCCTCCTGCCGCCGGACGGCGCGGGCGCGGCGGAGCTCCTCGTGGTCGGCCTCGCGCCGGGCGTGCGCGGCGCGAACCGCACGGGCCGGCCGTTCACCGGCGACTACGCGGGAGACCTGCTGTACGCGACGCTCGCCAAGTTCGGCTTCGCCAACGGCTGCTTCGCCGCGCGCACGGACGACGGTCTGGCGCTGCACCGGACGGTTATCGTCAACGCCGTGCGTTGCGTGCCGCCGGAGAACAAGCCGCTGCCGGCTGAAACCAACACCTGCCGGCAATTCCTCGTCGCTGAACTCGCGCGCCTGCCCAGGCTCCGCGCGGTCGTGACGCTCGGCCGGATCGCGCACGACTCGACGGTGCGCGCGCTCGGCGGCCGATTGCGGGACGCGCCGTTCAAGCATGGCGCGGCGCATCAGGTGGGAGAAACGCGCATCGTGTCGAGCTACCATTGCTCGCGCTACAACACGAACACCGGTGTCCTGACGACGGAGATGTTCGAGGACGTCTTCCGCAAAGCCGCGGAGATCGTCGACGGCTGACCTGACGAGGCGTCACGTTCAACGCCCGTCTTCTTGTGCTTCGTCGTCCACCCCGCCGCTTTGTCATCCTCGCGGCGAAGCCGCGGGGATCCATGCCAAATCGTCTCCTCTGCCGGAACGAACGAAGACGACCGTCTTCTTCCGTCGACAGCTTTGCATTCCACGTCGCGGCATGGATCCCCGCGCGTGCCGCGCGAGGATGACGAACCGTTAGGGGAAGGCGAGGAACCTGCTTCGCCGGCGAACGAGGCTGGCCGGCGTCCTCAGGGAGCGCGAGCCCCCCTCGCACGCATCCCCACCGCTCACCCGTGGTCCTTCATCAGCCGCGCCTTCTGCCGGTTCCAGTCGCGTTCCTTCTCGGCCTCGCGCTTGTCGGGCGCGTTCTTGCCCTTGGCGAGGGCGAGTTCCAGCTTCGCGCGGCCGCGATCGTTGAAGTAGAGCTTCAAGGGCACCAGCGTCATGCCGTCCCGCTGCACCGCGCCGGCGAGCCGGTTGAGCTGCTTTCGCGACACCAGCAGCTTGCGCCGTCGGCGGGGCTCGTGGTTGAAGCGATTCGCCTGCAGGTATTCCGGCACGTAGGAGTTGATGAGCCAAAGCTCGCCGCCCTCCTCCGTCGCGTAGGACTCGGCGATCGTCGCCTTGCCCTCGCGCAGCGCCTTGACCTCGGTGCCCGTCAGCACGAGACCGGCCTCCAGCGTGTCCATGATCGCGTAGTTGAACCGCGCCTTGCGGTTCTCCGCCGCGATCCGCGAGCCGGCCTTGGTGTCTTTCGCCATTGGATTCGCGTCAGTTCAGGAGGCCGGCGTGACGCAACGCCGCGTCGATCGCGGCCTCCGTCTGCGGCTCCACGGTCATGAGCGGCGAGCGCAGCACGTTGCGCATGTGGCCGAGCTTCGACAGCGCGTATTTCGCGCCCCCGGGGTTCGGCTCGATGAACAGCGCGCGGTGCAGGGCGTAGAGCCGGTCCTGGATTTCCAGCGCCCGCAACGTGTCGCCACCGAGCGAGGCGGCCTGGAACTCGGCGCACAGCCGCGGCGCGACGTTCGCCGTCACCGAGATGCAGCCGTGGCCGCCGTGCGCGTTGTAGCCGAGCGCCGTCGCGTCCTCGCCGGACAACTGGACGAAGTCCGCCCCGCAGGCGAGGCGCTGCTCCGTCACCCGGTCGATCTTCGCCGTCGCGTCCTTCACGCCGACGATGTTGCCGAAGTCCTGCGCGAGGCGCGCCATGGTCTCGACGGTCATGTCGATCACCGAGCGCGGCGGGATGTTGTAGATCAGGATCGGGATCGACACGGCTTTCGCGATCGCCGCGAAGTGCGCGTAGAGGCCGCGCTGGTTCGGCTTGTTGTAGTAGGGCGTCACCACGAGCGTGCCGTCGGCCCCCGCGCTTTCCGCATAGCGCGCGAGGTCGATCGCCTCGGCCGTGTTGTTCGAGCCGGCACCGGCGATCACCGGCACTCGGCCGGCGGCGATCTTGACGCAGAGCTCGACGACGCGCTTGTGCTCGTCATGGCTGAGCGTCGGCGTTTCGCCGGTGGTGCCGACCGGGACCAAGCCGTTCGAGCCCTCCGCGATCTGCCACTCGACGAACCTGACGAACGCCGCGTCGTCGAACGCGCCGTTCTCGTCGAAGGGCGTGACGAGCGCCGTGATCGAACCCTTGAACATTCCGGCATTTCCCTGCGGTGCGGCGACGCCCGGTCCCGGTCGCCGAACCGCGACCGCCGAGGCCGGAGGAGCGGACCGCCGATCCGTTTGGCGAGCGGCCGACCATAGCCAGCCGCAAACAACGGAACAAGCGCGCTCGGCAGGCGGGCTCGGCTGGTTATCGCCGTCGCGCCGCTTTACGATGTTTTCATCGCAGCCGTGAGAGTTTTGGAAACCATACCGCCCCGTCGCGTCAAGCGCCGTCCGTTCGGGCGTCGCCCGGGAGAACCGCATGATCGTCCGAACCGCGAGCCGGCTCTTCCTTGCCTGCGCCGCCACCGCGCTGCTGGCGTCCGGCGCGGCCGCGCAGGGCGTCGATGCGAGCGCCAACGCCTTCACCGGGTCGATCAGCCAGCTGTCGTCGCGGTCGGGCAGCGTCCGGCCGGCGGCGGGCAGCCTGAAGGACGCCATGGCCGCGGTGTCGGCCGGCAGCATGGGCCGCGCCCGCGCGATCCGCGACGGCATGCGGCCCGGCTCGCTCGACCGGCAGATCCTCGAATGGTCGATCGCGCTCCACGGCGGGGCCGGCGTTCCGGCCCAGGAGATCGCCGCGGCCTCGGCGAACCTTCGCGGCTGGCCCGGCATGAAGCGGCTGCGCGCCAACTCGGAGCGGGCTCTCTACCGCGAGGCACCTTCAGCCAGCGCGGTGATCGACGCCTTCGGCAACAGCCGGCCGGAAACGCCGGAAGGCGCGATGGCGCTGGCCCGCGCCTACCTCCAGGTCGGCCAGGCCGGACCGGCCAAGCGGCTGATCGCGCGCGTTTGGCACGAGGAGATGCTCGATCGCTCGCTGGAGACCCGCATCCTCGAGCAGTTCGCCAGCATCCTGACGCGCGCCGACCACAAGCGGCGCATGGACATGCTGCTCTACAAGGAGCGGGTCGGCGACGCGGACCGCATGAAGAAGCTCGCCGGCGCCGAAAAGCTGTTCGCCGCGCGCGTCGCGGTGATCCGCGAGGCGACCAACGCCGGCGCGGCGCTGGCGGCGGTGCCTACATCGCAGCGCTCCGACCCCGGCTACCTGTTCGCCACCGTCGAGCACCTGCGCAAGAAGGACAAGCTCGCGGAGGCGGCCGCGATCATCCTGAAGGCCCCGCGCGACGCCGAAAGCCTGGTCGACACCGACGCCTGGTGGAACGAGCGTCGCATCGTCGCCCGCGACCTCCTCGACGCCGGCCGGACGCGCGACGCCTATCGCGTCGCCAGCCTGCATTCCGCCGAGTCGCCAGTGGAGGCGGCCGATGCCGAGTTCCATGCCGGCTGGATCGCGCTGCGCTTCCTGAACGATCCGGCGGCGGCCGGGCGGCACTTCGCCCGCGTCGCGGAAGTGTCGCCGCGGCCGCTGACGCAATCGCGCGCCTATTACTGGCTCGGCCGCACGGCCGAGGCGACGCGCTCCGGCAACGCCAGCGGCTATTACTCGAAGGCGACGGCCTACCCGACGACGTTCTACGGGCAGCTCGCCGCCTCGAAGCTCGGCCGGCGGCCGAACGACATCGCCTATCCGCGGCCGAGCGGCGCCGAGCGCCAGCAGTTCGAGAGCCGCGCGGCGGTGCGCGCCATCCGTCGCCTGGAGGAGATCGGCCTGACGAGCCGGGCCGACTCGCTCTACCGCAGCCTCGCCGACGAGCTGACCAATCCCGGCGAGCTGGCGATGCTGGCCGCCATGGCCGAGCGGCGCGGCAACCACTATCTGGCGCTGAAAGTCGGCAAGCAGGCGAACGTGCGCGGCATCAACGCGGCGGCCGCCCTCGCCTTCCCGGTCGGCGTCATTCCGGCGAGCGCCAACATTTCCGCCGCCGGCAAGGCGCTGGCCTACGCCATCGCCCGGCAGGAGTCGGAGTTCCGGCCGGACGCGCGCTCCGGCGCCGGCGCCCTCGGCCTCCTGCAGCTGATGCCCGGCACCGCCAAGACGCTCGCCCGCCAGGCCGGCATGGCCTACAGCCCGGCGCGCCTCACCACGGACGTCGCCTACAACGCCGTGCTCGGCTCGCGCTATCTCGGCCAGCAGATCGACAACTTCTCGGGCTCCTACGTCCTCACCTTCGCCGCCTACAACGCTGGTCCGACCCGCGCGCGCGACTGGATCCGCCGCTTCGGCGACCCGCGCGGGCGCTCAGTGGACGACGTGGTGGACTGGGTGGAGCGCATCCCCTTCACCGAAACGCGCAACTACGTGCAGCGCGTGATGGAGAACTACCAGGTCTACAAGGTGCGGCTCGGGGCGGAGACCAACATCGAGCGCGACCTCGTCCACGGCCGGCGGGGCTGACGCCCCAGCCGAACCGCCCCGTTCGGCGAACGGTCCTCCGGACGTCGCGGTGGGACGCTCGTTCTCCGGCTTCGCGATCACGGGCTCGATCCGTCTGACGGAACAGCAGGCTCGGCGCGGCGGTCGCGGGTCCGTGGCAGCGCCGTTCGATGGTGGCGCCTGTCCCCCTCTTCGGGCATCGCCCTAGCTGCCGGCGCATGAGCGACTGCGCGACGATCTTCCGCTACAGGCATGACGGGTTGAATCTGGCCGCTCGCGTTTACGGCGAGCCCGGCGACGGCGCTTTACCCTTCGTCTGCTTGCCGGGACTGACGCGCAACTCTCGTGACTTCCATGCCTTCGCGCTCGCCGTTCGGCGGCTTCGACCGTCGCGAGTCGTGGTCGCCTTCGACTATCGTGGCCGTGGCCTGTCCGAGCGCGCGGCGGACGCGGCCGCCTACACGCTGCCGCTGGAGACGGCGGACGTGCTCGCCGGCCTCGACGCGCTCGGGGTCCGGCGCGCCGTGTTCGTCGGCACGTCGCGCGGCGCGTTGATCATCCACCTCCTCGCCCTCGCCCAGCCAGCGCTCCTGGCGGCGGCGGTTCTCAACGACGCGGGTCCGAAGCTCGAACTCGCCGGACTGCTCGCGATCAAGAGCTATGTCGGCCGCGTCACGACCTTGCCGGGCTGGGAAGCGGCGACGGACGTGGTCGAGCGGATCAACGCGCCGACGTTCCCGGCGCTGAAGCGAGCCGACTACGAGCGCATGGCCTGCGCCAACCTCGTCGAGTCGGCGGAGGGGGTGGTCGCCGACTACGATCCGAGGCTGGCCGAGACGCTGCGTGGCGTCACAGTGGATACGCAGCCGCCAGAACTCTGGGACGCCTTCGCTGCGCTGGAACCGATGCCGCTGCTGGTGATCCGCGGCGAGCATTCGATGCTGCTGTCGCGTGAGACGGTGGAGCGGATGAAGGCAACGCATCCGAGCCTGGAAGCGATCGAGGTGCCCGGCCAAGGCCACGCGCCGCTGCTGGAGACGAACGGCCTGCCGGAGCGGATCGCCGCGTTCGCGGCGGCAGCGGATTAGGCGTGTCGTTTCGCGCGATGCCGCACCATTCGACGGTTCTGGTTTCGTTGCGGGACTCGACGGTTGAGGAATGGGTCCTCGGGTCGAGCCCGAGGATGACGCCCTTTCGGGGAAGGCAGCGTTCGTTGCCGGTCCGGAAAACAGTAGGGCGAAGGGCCGGAATACCGTGCCGAAGCCTGCTGCGCCGTCGCTTCGCCTGTCGAAGCAAGCCTACCTAAGCAGACGAGCGTCATCCTCGGGCTTGACCCGAGGACCCATTCCCCCGCGCCGCAGAACCGGCACGCACAAGAGGATTGGCACTCACCATCCCATGCCACGATACAGCTCTTTCCAATCGGGGTTGATGCCCTCGATCAGCGCGATCTTCCAGGCACGCGGCCAACGCTTCAACGACTTCTCGCGCTGAATGGCGTCGCGGATATCGGCATGTTCCTCGTACCAGACGAGGCGCGTGACGCCGTAGGTCTTGGTGAACCCTCGGGCTTCGCCGGTCTTGTGCTCATGAACCCTGCGGGACAGGTCGCTGGTGACGCCGATGTACAGCGTCCCGCCCTTCTTCGACGCCATGATGTAGACGTGGCCGCTCATCTCGATCGCCGTTGGCGCAACGATGTCGGAGAGGTGTTTCGGACAAGCGAAAGGCCCCGCGTTGCCGCCGGGCCGTCCGGGGGGCACCGCCCGGGGGGGGGCGCGCAGAAGTTGCGGCGGGACGCCCGGGAGGCGCGGGTCGGGGGGCGGGGTTAGCCCACCGGGTTGTCGATGCTGACGTAGGACACTTCGGCCAGCGTCGAGAAGTTCGACGTGATCTGGTAGCCCAGGTTGCCGGCGAAGCCGTAGTACTCGAGCGAGCCGACATCGGCATCCACGTCGGTAACGAGACCGGCGTCGTTGAAGCCGCTGAACTCTCCCTCGAGGTCGAAGGTCTCACCGTAGACACCCGACACGGCCGCGAAGATCTTGCCGAAGGTCTGCTGGTAGCCGGCGCCGATCTGATACTCGCTCGGCAGGGCAAAGGCGCTGTCGTTGTCGGTGACAACGGTGTTGCCAAATGCGTCCTGACCGACGGATCGGCCGAAGTTGTTCACGCCGCCGTTCGAGTAGGTGAACACGTTGCCGACGGTGGCGTAGATCGACGGATCGAACGCATAGTGACCTTCGATCTTCAGGATCGAGTCGGCCAGGATCAGGTTCTCGAGCGAGATGCCAGCCTTCACGACGAAGCCGCCGTCTTCCTCGTCACCGTCGAGCTCGTCGGTGAAGACGTCATAGTTGCCGAACGAGTCGTCCGGGCCACGGCCGACGAGATTGAGGCTGCCGATTTCGATCGTGTCGGTGTCGAACAACGGGTTGTCGCCCGACTCGAACGAGTCTTCGTCGTAGACGCCCATGACGTAGGCGCCGCCGAAGCCGCCCTTGTAGGAGACCTTGGCCAGGACGTCCGGGATGATGTCGCCCGAGCCGTCGTCTTCCACCGACAGCGTGCCGGAGAAGCCGCCGAAGGCCGCGGTGTAGGAGATGCGGTTCGCCTGGAAGTCGCCCGCCGCGAAGTCGGTGTCGGTCAGGAGGCCGTCGGAGATGCCGCCGTCGTCCGCCGTCCAGAGCGAGTCGAGGAAGCCGACCGTGAAGCCACCGAGCTGCATGAAGGCTTCTTCGGCGGTGTATTCGGCGTTGTTGTTCGTGGTGGCGCGGTTCGTCGCCTCGAGGCGGATCTTGGCGCGCAGGGTGCCGAGCTCGGTCTCCTCACGGGCGTCGAAGTCGAGACGGGCGCGGGTGCGGGTCGTGAAGGTGTAGTCGTCACCCTCCTCGTCGATGCCGAAGTCGCTGCCGTCGTCGATGTCGCCGTTGTACTGGCGATCGTTGTACTGAAGACGCATGCGGACGTAGCCGCCGATCTTCAAGCAGGTCTCGGTGCCCGGGATGTAGAAGAAGCCCGTGCCGTAGACGTCGCAAACGCGGACGTATTCGACCGGCTCCGGCTCGACCATCGTCACCGGGGCGTCGGCGGCGCGGGCGCCGGTAACTGCGACGAGGGCCGCAGCGGAGCCAAGAAGAAGGCTCTTGATGTTCATGTCCTGACCTCCAGTCAAGTTACTAGGTTAGGGTTGGGCCTTGTTATGAAGGACAGCCTTCCCTGCCCCATCCCCTGCGTTGAAAGTCCGAAGCGTCTTGGCCGCGTTCTTTCTGCCCCGACCATTATCCAGCCTCCGGGCCGTTGCAATCGCGAAAAGCCCGTCCGGCCATCGGCGCAGCGTCTTGGCCACAGCGCTGTGTCCCGGAAGCCACGATTTCGTTAACGGCCCGGTAACCAACGTGAAGATTTGGTTAACGGAGCGGCGAACGCAGCCGATCGGATGACCGTCCGGCGTCGCGGCTGCGGCGCAAATGCGGCGACGCGTCGGCCGTTTGGCCGCTCGGCGAGGCGGTGCGATGCTTGACCGGACGCGGTCGAACCGCGAAGGCTCGACGCCGAGGAGGAGGCGAGCCATGGCCATCTACGCGCTTGGCGAGGACGCGCCGGTGCTGCCCGCAACCGTCTTCGTCGCGGCCGGCGCCCGCGTCATCGGCCGCGTGCGGCTCGGGGCGGATGTCGGCGTCTGGTTCGGCGCCGTGATCCGCGGCGACAACGAGTGGATCGCGGTCGGCGCCGGCACCAACGTGCAGGACAACGCGGTGCTGCACAGCGATTTCGGCTCGCCCTTGCTGATAGGCGAAGGCTGCACCATCGGCCACGGCGCGGTGGTTCACGGCTGCACGATCGGCGAGAACGTGCTGATCGGCATGGGCGCGGCGATCCTGAACGGCGCGCGGATCGGCCGGAACTCGATCGTCGGGGCGAACGCGCTGGTGACGGAGAACAAGGCGTTCCCGGACGGCTCGCTGATCGTCGGCTCGCCGGCGCGCGTCGTGCGCGAGCTCGACTGTGCGGCGATCGAGGCGATCCGCCGCTCGGCGACCGACTACGCCGCCAACGCCCGCCGCTTCGCCGCCGGGCTGCGCCGCATCGACGGTGGCGAAACCGAATGAGCGCCGCGAAGCAAGTGGAAGAACCAAAGGCCGCGCTATTCTCCCCGCTCGCCCGTTCGTTGCCGGCGACCGTGCCCTTCGTCGGCCCGGAGGCGATCGAGCGCGAACGGGGCCTCCGCTTCCGCGCGCGGCTCGGCGCGAACGAGAGCGTCTTCGGTCCCTCGCCCGCGGCGGTCGCCGCGATGCGGGAGGCGGCGGCGAACGCCTGGGCCTACGGCGACCCGGAGCAGCACGCGTTGAAGGCGGCGATCGCCGCTCACCTGGGGATCGAGGCGGAGAACATCACCGTCGGCGAAGGCATCGACGGCCTGTTCGGCCACCTCGTGCATCTGGCGACGGCACCCGGCGACGCGGTGCTGACCTCGGCCGGCGCCTACCCGACCTTCGGCTACCACGTCGCCGGGCACGGCGCGGCGCTGCACACCGTTCCCTACAAGGACGACCGCGAGGACATCGATGCGTTGCTGGAGCAGGCGCACCGGCTGCGGCCGAAGCTCCTCTACTTTGCCAATCCGGACAACCCGACGGGCTCCTGGCACGATGCGTCCGCCGTGGAGCGGTTGATGCGCGAGGTGCCGCGGGAAACCATCCTCGTTCTCGACGAGGCCTACAGCGACCTCGCCCCGGCGGACGCCCTGCCGCCGATCGACAAGCTGCAGCCCAACTGCCTGCGTTTCCGCACCTTCTCGAAGGCCTACGGCATGGCCGGCGTGCGGGTCGGCTACGCCGTCGGCGTGGCCGACTCGATCCGGCAGTTCGATAAGGTGCGCAACCATTTCGGCGTGTCGCGCATCGCGCAGGCCGGCGCGAGCGCGGCGCTCGGCGACGGCGCGTTCCTGCGCGATGCCCTTCGGCAGATCCGCGCAGCGCGCGAGGCGCTGGCGGCGATCGCCCGCGATGCCGGCCTCCAGCCGCTGCCCTCGGCGACGAACTTCGTCGCGATCGACTGCGGGCGGGACGGCGCCTACGCCAAGGCGGTGATGGACGGGATCATCGGCCGCGGCGTGTTCATCCGAAAGCCGACCGCGCCAGGGCTCGATCGCCTGATCCGCGTGACCGTCGGCCGTCCCGCCGACCTCGCGCTGTTCGCCGAGGCGCTGCGGGAAACACTGCGGTCGCTTTGATCGCCTGACAGTCGTTCAGCGCTTCGCCAGCCATTCCCGCGCGGCGCGCAGCGCCCGGCCGAGCTCGATCTTCGAGAGTTGCGCCGCGACGTCCTGGCGGTGGAAGGCGGCGCGCTCGTCGCCCTCGCGGTCGGCGAGGTTGAAGAACATGTGCGCGCCGACGAGGTCGACCGCGCCGTCGCGGCCGTTGGCGGCGTTCATGCCCATCTCGAACAGGATGGCGCCCGCCGTCTGAACCTGGGCGCCGATGCCGCCCGAGGTGAGTTCCGCGAAGTCGAAGCGAGCCATGGTCTTCCCCGTTGCTTTGCCGCACTTCGTGGTTCGGCGGCTTGTGGGAGGATGCTGCCATCGCCGCTTGAACGGGCGCTTAAAATGCAGAGCTAATTTGGCTTAAAGGGCGTCTTTCCGCTTTGTTCATCTTGCGCCGTTCGGCCGGTCAAACCGTTGCGAAGGCTTCGATTTCTCGATCAATGCGGGATCGGATGCGATCGGGCGCGGAGGATTTGCTTTACCGTGTTCGCAAAGCCGCAGGTTCGGCCGCCCGGCGCACGCGCACCGGCCGCCAAGCCGCGCCGTTTGCGCAGGCACTTGCGTGCGACCTCGGAATGCGGCGAAGAACGCGGACCGGCTCGAGAGCGCCGGTGGTGACACGGAGGATACCATGCGCCCGTTCGCGATCGCCGCCTCGATCGTCGCCGTCACCATCGGCGGCGCGGCGGCCCAGGAGTCCATCGTCGGCAACTACCGGACGGCCAGCGGCGAACGGGCCTCGATCAAGTCCTGCGGCGGCGGGTTCTGCATCACCTCCGAGACCGGCAAGTTCGCCGGCAAGCGGCTCGGCCGCTTGATTGAGGATGGCGACAGCTATGGGGGCGAGATCACCGATCCGAACAACGACCGGACCTATGCCGGCACCGGCAAGCTGAGCGGCGCCAAGCTCACCCTGCGCGGCTGCGCGCTGAAGGTGTTCTGCCGCACCCAGGTCTGGTCGAAGCTCTGAGCGGCGCATGTTCGGCCGTCGATAAGCGCGAGATCGCGCGACTTCCGCGCGTCGCGCCGGCCGTTTATGCTGAAGCATGACGGAACTCTTCGCCACCCGCCCCCATCCGGTCTTCGCAACGCCGGAAGACGACGGCCCGAAGGCGTTCACGGACGCCGGCCAAGCCGTCGCCGAGCTTCGCCGCCGCTACGAGGCCGCGACCGGCTTCCTTCTCAAGAGCTTCGCGCACGTTCTCGCCGCCGGCGACATGCAGCATCGCTACCGCGCGTTCTATCCGCAGGTGCTGCTCGTCACCGACAGCCACGCGCGCGTCGACTCGCGCCTGTCGTTCGGCCACGTGCCAGGCCCCGGCATCTACGCGACGACCGTGACGCGGCCGGACCTGTTCGAAGCCTACCTCGTCGCGCAGATCGCCCTCCTGATCCGCAACCACGGCGGGCCGGTCGTCGTCGGCGACTCGGCAACGCCAATCCCGCTGCACTTCGCCTTTCCCGAGGGCAGCCACATCGACGGCGCGTCGGCCGCGCAGTTGCCCAAACCCTTGCGCGACGCCTTCGACGTGCCGGACCTGACTTCCACCGACGACCGGATCGTCAACGGCAACTTCGCGCCGCGGCCGGACGAGCCGATGCCGCTCGCGCCCTTCACCGCGCAGCGGGTCGACTATTCGCTGCACCGCCTCGCGCACTACACGGCGACGAGTCCGGCGCATTTCCAGAACTACGTGCTGTTCACCAACTACCAGTTCTACGTCGACGAGTTCTGCGCCCTGGCGCGCGCCGCGATGGCCGACGGCGGCGGCCGCTACGAGAGCTTCGTCGAGCCCGGCAACCTCCTGACGCCGGCGGGCTCGGCCGAGCCGACGAGCGGCATCCCCGCGACGCGCCTGCCGCAGATGCCGGCCTACCACCTGACGCGGGCCGACGGCAGCGGCATCACCATGGTGAACATCGGCGTCGGCCCGTCCAACGCCAAGACGATCACCGACCACGTCGCCGTGCTGCGCCCGCACGCCTGGCTGATGCTCGGCCATTGCGCGGGCCTGCGCAACAGCCAGGCCCTCGGCGACTACGTGCTCGCCCATGCCTACGTGCGCGAAGACCACGTGCTCGACGCCGACCTGCCCGTGTGGGTGCCGATCCCGCCGCTGGCGGAGGTCCAGATCGCGCTGGAGAAGGCCGTCGAGGAGGTCACGGGGCTCACCGGCTTCGACCTGAAGAAGATCATGCGCACCGGCACGGTCGCCACCATCGACAATCGCAACTGGGAGCTGCGCGACCAGACCGAGGCGGCCGAGCGCCTGTCGCGCTCGCGGGCGGTGGCGCTCGACATGGAGTCGGCGACGATCGCCGCCAACGGCTTCCGCTTCCGCGTGCCCTACGGCACCTTGCTCTGCGTTTCCGACAAGCCGCTGCACGGCGAGTTGAAGCTGCCGGGCATGGCGACGGACTTCTACAAGCGGCAGGTGGCGCAACACTTGAGGATCGGCATCCGCACGATGGAAACGCTGTCACAGATGCCGCCGGAGCGCCTTCATTCCCGCAAGCTGCGCTCGTTCTTCGAGCCGGCGTTCCAGTAGGCAGGCGGCCTCGCTTGCGGTTCGCTCGCCTTCGCGACGCGCGGCCGGTCGGCCGCGCCGTCGCGTTTTTCGTCGCCGCTGGGCTCGCCCTCGCTGTCCTCCTCGGCTTCTCGGGCGACCTCCATCCAGCCTTCGACGCGCTGGGTCAGTTCCGCGCCCACGCCTCGCTCGCGCTCGCCGTCGTGGCGCTGGCGTTGTTCGCCGTCCGGCAGGCGGCCGGGGCGCTGGCGGCGCTGTTCGTCGCCGTGCTGGGCCTTTGGTCCGCGCTGCCCTTCATGCTGCCGCAACGGTCGGTCGCCGAAACGTCGCCGGACACGCCGCGCTACACGCTGCTGCAGATGAACCTGCGCTTCGACGCGCCCGATCCCGGCGCCGCGCTCAGTCTTATCGCGACGTCGCGGCCGGACGTCGTGACGCTGCAGGAGGTGACGCCGCCCTGGTTCGACGCGCTGGAGCGCATCGCGCCCGCCTACCCGCACCGTTTCTACTGCCGGCCGCCCTTCGTGCCGGGCAACGTCGCGATCCTGTCGCGCCGTCCGTTCCTGGAGGGCGAAGCGGGGCGCGGGACCCTGCGAACGGTCTGCGAGGAGCGCGACGCCTTCGCGGCCAAGACCATTGATTTCAACGGCATGCCGGTGACCGTCGCGACGCCGCACCTGCGCTGGCCGTGGCCGGGGCGGCAGCCGCGGATGGTCGCCGCGCTGGAGCCGGTCTTCGGCCGTCTGGGCGATCCGCTGATCGTCGCGGGCGACTTCAACGCCGCGCCCTGGACGGCGGCGGTCCGCCGCCTCGCACGGGCGAGCCGGACGCGCGTCCTCGCCGGCATCGGCCCGACCTGGATCGCCTCGCTGCTGCCGCCGAGCCTTGCGGCCACCATCGGCCTGCCGATCGACAACGTCCTCGTTTCCGACGGGATCGAGGTGCTAGACGTGCGAACGACCGGCCCGACGACCTCGGACCACCTGCCGGTGCTCGTCACATTCACGATGCGCTTCGCCCTACCGGAGGAGCCGGACGTTTTAAGCGCGGGGCGCTAAAGAGTTCGGCATATCTACCGGCCGCGACCTAGTCACATCGTCTGGTACACCGGCCCTTCGCCGCCCTGGGGTGGGACCCAGCGGATGTTCTGGTTCGGGTCCTTGATGTCGCACGTCTTGCAGTGGACGCAGTTCTGGGCGTTGATCACGTAGCGCGGGTCGCCCGCTGTTGCGTCGCCGGCCTCGTGCCATTCGTAGACGCCGGCCGGGCAGTAGCGCTGGCTGAGGCCGGCGTAGCGGTCGTGCTCGGAGCGCTTCTGCAGCTCCATGTCCTTGACCTGCAGGTGGCTCGGCTGGTCCTCCTCGTGGTTGGTGTTCGACAGGAACACCGAGGAAAGGCGGTCGAAGGTGAGCTGGCCGTCGGGCTTTGGATACGCGATCGGCTTCGACTTGGCCGCGGGCTGGGTCGCCTCGTGGTCCGGCTTGCCGTGGCGCAGTGTGCCGAAGAACGAGAAGCCGCCGAGGAGCTGCTGCGTCCACATGTCGAGGGCGCCGAGCGCGACGCCGATCGCCGTGCCGTAGCGCGACCACAGCGGCTTGACGTTGCGCACCGGGCGAAGGTCGCGGCCGATGGAAGAATCGCGCCAGCCGTCCTCGTAGGCGCGCAGCCGGTCGTGCGCGCGGCCCTGCGCCAAGGCCGCCACCGCCGCGTCCGCCGCCTGCATGCCCGACGCCATGGCGTTGTGGACGCCCTTGATGCGCGGCACGTTGACGAAGCCGGCGGTGCAGCCGATCAGGGCGCCGCCGGGGAACACGAGCTTGGGCACCGACTGCCAGCCGCCTTCCGTGATCGCCCGCGCCCCGTAGGCCAGCCGCTTGCCGCCGGCCAAGAGCTCGGCGATGTCGGGATGCGTCTTGTAGCGCTGGAACTCGTCGAACGGCGACAGGTACGGGTTCCGGTAGTTCAGGTGAACCACGAAGCCGACGTAAACCTGGTTGCCTTCGAGGTGGTAGAGGAAGGAGCCGCCGCCGGTGCGGTTGTCGAGCGGCCAGCCGAACGAGTGCTGAACGAGGCCGGGCACCGCTTTTTCCGGCGCGATCTCCCAAAGCTCCTTGATGCCAATGCCGAACTTCGGCGGGTCGCGGCCCTCGCTGAGGCCGTATTCCGCGATCGCCTCCTTCGCCAGCGAGCCGCGCACGCCTTCGCCGAGGAACACGTACTTGGCCATCAGCGCCATGCCGCGCTGGTGGACCGGCCCCGGCTCGCCCACGCGCGTGATGCCCATGTCGCCGGTGGCGACGCCGATCACCGCGCCGTCGCTGTAGATGAGCTCGGTCGCCGCGAAGCCCGGATAGATCTCGACGCCGAGCGCTTCCGCCTTTTCGGCTAGCCACTTGCACACGAGGCCGAGCGAAACGACGAAGTTGCCCTCGTTGTCCATGATCTTCGGCATGAGCGCGACCGGCAGGCGCACCCGCCCCTGCGGGCCATAGTAGTAGAAGCGGTCCTTGGTGACGCGCTGGCGGATCGGCGTTTCCTCCCCCCGCCATTCCGGCAGCAGCTCGTCCAGCGCCGACGGGTCGAGCACGCAGCCGGACAGGATGTGGCTGCCGACCTCCGCCGCCTTCTCCAACACCACGACGGACAGATCGGGGTCTTGCTGCTTCAACCGGATCGCCGCCGCCAAACCGGCCGGACCCGCCCCGACGATCACAACGTCGAACTCCATCGCTTCGCGCTCGGGCAGTGCCGTCGTCTCGTCCATCACCAAGCAACCCGATCTTTCGCTCGCCGGAGGCGCCATGCGTCATCGTCCGGCATCGCGGCAAGGCCGCGATCCGCTTCGTCCCGTAGAGATAATCGAACTTTGGAACGAATCGAAGATGCGATGCCGCTGCCTCGCGTCGCAGCCGGAACAAAGTCGCTTGGCGAACGGCTGCGGATCGACGCAATCGGTCGCGCAGCGTGCGCCGTTCGGCTATGAGGGCGGCATGACCGAGGCGACGAACGCTCGCGACCCCAACGAGACCCTCGGCGGTTTCTTCGATTGGTACGCGCTGGCCGGCGTCGACGTGTTTCTCGACGACGCGCCGCGCGACACGGTCTCGGTCCGGCTCGCGGCTTCGGCAAAACGGTCGCGCGGGCCGGCCGAGCGCGTCGAACCGGCGCGCGTCGCGGCGCTGCCG
>CAXUCL010000008.1:0-36707 GCA_964249395.1 uncultured Rhizobiaceae bacterium | reverse complement strand
TCATCGGAGCGACGGCGCGGATGGGCTCGGACTCCGGAGAAGCTGCCGCGACTTGAGCCGGGGCCGGCGCCGTCTCGTAGGCCGGCGGCTGATAAGTCGCGGCCGGAGCGGCCGCTAGCGGCGCCGCGCCGTCGGACGGCGGGGCGAGCATGCTGCGCTGGATCGCGCCTTGGCGCGTGCCGGCCGTGGGATAGGGCTGCGTGGCGCCGGGTCCGGTCACGCCGGAAGCCGCCGCACCATCGAAGAGCGGCTGCCGAGTCCCGCCGACGGAACCCGTCCGGGTCGCGTCCACCGAGCCGGGATAGGGCTGCGCGGCGCCACCGATCGCGCCTTGCGGCGTCGGCTTCTGCGGCACGGCACCGGTATAGAAACCGTCGTCGAAGCGGCCGAGGTCGGCGCTGCAGCCGGCCCCGAAGGCCGCGAAGGCGACCACCGCGACCGTGCGGACCAAGCGACGACGATCGGACCTCAGCACCCCACTACGCATCGATGTCCCCGTAAGACTCGTGTTACGGCGATCATTCAACACCGTTAGTCTTACCGCACGGTTAAGCGGCCACGGCGCTCGTAAATTTCCGTTATGGTTTGGCGCTCGTTTGTCGGTCCCGCCATTCCCTTTCGCCGATCGCGCCGGGCGACGGATAGACCTTCGATGCCTCGATCGTCTCGATGCAACCGCGCACGAGCTCGGCCAACCGGTCCGCATCGCCGATGACAGGGTGGGTGCCGTGGCGCTGGACGGCCGGGGTGTCGACGCAGGCGTAGAAGACCTGGGCATAGAAACGATTGCAGCCTTCGTCCTCGTATCTCGTCATCGGTTCGAAGCGTCGATTCACGTCTCGCACGATCTCGTCCACGGACTCGAACGTCTCCGTCTTCGGCATGTCGGAGTCGAGGGTCGTGACATGCCACTCCACGAGCGCGTTCAGGCAGGCTGCCCGGTGCGTTTGCGGCGGCCGCTGCAGCATCGCGGCGATAGCTGGATGGTCGACGGCGGGCGCCTGAGCCGCCACGGACGACGGAAGCAGCAAGGCGGCAACCGAAAGGCCGAGCAATCCTCACTTCACAGCTTGCGCGCGATGCCGTGCGCGAGCGGTTGGTAGCGCACCGGCATCAGGTCTTCCCGCTCGAGCCGGCTGCCGACCTTCTGCAGGCGCACGAGCATCTGCTCCTCCCCGCCGGCACCGAGCGCGCAAACGATCTGCCCGTGCTGGGCGAGCTGGTCGAGGAACGTTCGCGGCAGGGTCTCGAGGGCGGCGTGCAGGACGATGCGGTCGAATGGCGCCGCGTCGCGGTATCCCTCGCGGCCGTCCTCCTGCACGAAAGCGACGGGGGGCAGCTTGCAGGCCTTCAACCGCTCGTCGGCGGCGCCGATCAGCGTCTTGTAGCGATCGAGCGACGTGACGCGACCGGCGAGCGTCGCCAGCAGCGCTGTCACGTAGCCGCTGCCCGTGCCGATCTCGAGGACGCGGCTCGTCTGCTCCACCCGCAGCGCGGCGACGAGAGTGACGGCCTGCATCGCGCCGGGCATGGTCTCGCCGCAGTCGATCGGCAGGCTGCCGTCGGCGTAGGGATCGACGACGGCCGGCCGCACGAAAAGGCGCCGCGGCACCGCCTCCACGGCACCCTGCAGCCGTCCGTCGGCGAGCCGCGTCGAGCGCAGGCGCATCATGAAGGCGGCGAGCGCCTCGCGATCACGCTCGCTCGCGTCGCCGGAGCCGACCATCGGCATCGCCTCGACCTTTCTCGCCCGCTGCCGCTCAGTCGAAGAACGCCTTCATTTCTTCGCGAAGGTCGTGTTCGGTGAGGTCCAGCTTCAGCGGCGTTACGGAAACACGGCCGGCGAGCAGCGCGCCGATGTCTGATTGCGGCATCTCCTCGCCGATCTGCCGGCCGAACTTCAGCCAGAAGTAAGGGAAGCCGCGCCCATCCTTCCGCTCTTCGAGGTCTAGGTTGTAGTCGAGCTTGCCCTGCCGCGTCACCTCGATGCCCAGCACCTCCTCGGGTCGCACCGCCGGGAAGTTGACGTTGAACAGGATGCCGCGCCGGTAGTCCGTCTTCACCAGCTTGCGCAGGATGGCCGGCGCGTGCCGCTCGGCCGTTTCCCAGATCGTCTCCCGGTCCGATTCCGGCGTGTGCGCCTGGCTAAGCGCGACGGAGCGGATGCCGAGCATCGTGCCCTCGATGGCGCCGGCGACCGTGCCGGAATAGGTGACGTCGTCGCAGATGTTCTGCCCCGCGTTGACGCCGGACAGGATCAGGTCCGGCGGTCCGGGCAGCAGCTTCTTGACGCCCATGATGACGCAGTCCGTCGGCGTGCCGCTCAAGGCGAAGCGTCTCTCCTCCAGCGTTCGCAGGCGCAGCGGGTGATAAAGCGTCAAAGAATGCGAGAGGCCGCTCTGGTCCGTTTCCGGCGCGACCACCCAGACGTCGTCGGAGAGTTCGCGCGCGACGCGCTCCAGGACGCCGAGCCCTTCGGCGTAGATGCCGTCGTCGTTGGTGATCAGGATCCGCAACGCCTCACTCCGCCTTCTCGATCAGGCCCACACCGCCCATGTAGCCGCGCAGCGCCTCCGGCACCGTCACCGAACCGTCGGCGTTCTGGTAGTTCTCCAGGATCGCGACGAGGCAGCGGCCCACCGCGACGCCCGAGCCGTTCAAGGTGTGGACGAAACGCGCCTGCTTCTCGCCCGCCGCCTTGACGCGGGCGCCCATCCGGCGGGCCTGGAAGTCGCCGCAGTTCGAGCAGCTCGAAATCTCGCGATAGCTGTTCTGGCCCGGTAGCCACACCTCGATGTCGTAGGTCTTGCGCGCGCCGAAGCCCATGTCGCCCGTGGACAGCACCATTGTCCGGAAGGCGAGGCCGAGCCGCTTCAGCACCGCTTCGGCGCAGGCCGTCATTCGCTCGTGCTCGGCCAGCGAGGCCTCCGGCGCCGTGACGGACACGAGCTCCACCTTGTAGAATTGATGCTGCCGCAACATGCCACGCGTGTCGCGTCCGGCCGAGCCCGCTTCCGAGCGGAAGCAGGGCGTCAGCGCCGTGTAGCGGAGCGGCAGCGCGGCGGCGTCGAGCGTCGACTCGCGAACGAGGTTCGTCAGCGACACCTCGGCGGTCGGGATCAGCCAGCGGCCGTCGGTGGTGTGGAACAGGTCGGCGGCGAACTTCGGCAACTGGTTCGTGCCGAACAAGGCCTCGTCGCGCACCAGGATCGGCGCCGCGACCTCCTCGTAGCCGTGCTCGCCCACGTGGACATCGAGCATGAACTGGCCGAGCGCCCGCTCCAGGCGGGCGAGCGCTCCCTTCAGAATCGTGAAGCGCGAGCCGGAAATCCTGCTCGCCTGCTCGAAATCCATCAGGCCGAGCGCCTCGCCGATCTCGAAGTGTTCCTTCGGCGCGAAGGCGAAGTCCGGCGGCGCGCCGTGCCGGCGCAATTCGACGTTCGCCCGCTCGTCGGCGCCGACGGGCACGTCGTCGAAGGGCACGTTCGGGATGCGGGCGAGCGCGTCGAGCATCGCCATGTCGATGCGGCGCTCGACGTCTTCGCCCGCTTGTATCGCCGCCTTGATCTCGGCGACCTCGGCGATCACCGCTTCGGCGCGCGCCGCGTCGCCGGACGCCTTGGCTCGGCCGATCTCCTTCGACGCCTCGTTGCGGCGGCCCTGCAGGTCCTGCAGCCGCCTCAGGTGCTCGCGACGCTCCTCGTCCAGCCGCACGATTTCCGCCGAGGCCAGCGGGGCGCCGCGCCGCGCCAACGCTTCGTCCAGCGCGGCCGGGTTCTCGCGGATCCATCTGATGTCGAGCATGCGCTTTCCGCTTCCGATGATCCGGAAGCGCCAAGACCGCGGGTTCTCGTCAGGTCTCGACGGGCGCTTCGGCGTCCGTGGTCTTCTCGGCGCGTTTGCGTTCGATGATCCGCGCCGCGATGATCGAGACCTCGTAGAGAAGCACCGCGGGCACCGCAAGCGCGATCTGGGAGGTCGGGTCGGGCGGCGTCAGGATCGCGGCCGCCACGAAGGCGAGCACGATCGCCCACTTGCGCTTCGTGACGAGGCTTTCGGTCGTGATCATGCCGGCCCGCACCATCAGCGACGTCACCACCGGCAGCTGGAAGATCAGGCCGAAGGCGAGGATCAGCGCCATGATGGTCGACAGGTACTCCGACATCACGTTCAGAAAGTTGACGGAGAACCCGTCCGGGCCGGCCGCCGAGCGGACGAAGCCGAGCGAGAACCACATCAGCATCGGCATGGCGATGAAGTAGACCAGCATCGCGCCGACGACGAACAGGATCGGCGAGGCGACAAGGAACGGCAGAAAGGCGTGCCGCTCGTTCTTGTAGAGGCCGGGCGCGACGAACTTGTAGAGTTGCGTCGCGGCCACCGGGAACGACAGGAACATGCCGCCGAACGCCGCGATCTGCAGGTAGGTGGAGAACGCTCCGAGCGGTCCGGTGTAGTTGAAGCCGGCCGGCCCCATGTCGAGGTCGCGCCAATCGGCGGCGATCAGGTAGGGCTGAGCCAGAATGTCGAAAATGCGCGCCGACAGGACGTAGCAGAGGACGAAGGCCGCGAAGAACGCCACCAGCGCCCAGATGAGCCGGCGGCGCAGCTCCACCAGATGCTCCATCAGGGGCGCGGAGGACGCGTCGATATCGTCCTGTCCGGCGCGCGTCATGTCCGTTCCCCGGCGGTCGCGACGGCCGGCTCGGACGGACAGCTCGCCGGTTCGATCGGTGACGGCATAGGCGCCAACGCCGCGACCTCTGCCGGTTCCGTCGCCACGGCAGAAGCGTCCGCCGACGCCACCTTCGGCTCGGGCGCCTTCGTCGCCGCGCGCAGGGACGAACGGATCTCGTCGCCGACGGCCCGGATTGGATTCAGCGCGTCGCGCACGCCGGCGGCCGGGTTCATCTTGTTGACGTCGCGCACCGTGTTGCGGACCTCGTCGAGTTCGGCCTCACGCAACGCCTCGTCGAATTGGCGCCGGAAGTCGCCGGCCATCCGCCGCATCTGAGACGTCGCCTTGCCGAAGGTGCGCAGCATGCGCGGCAGGTCCTTCGGCCCGACGACGACGATCAGCACGACGCCGATCACCATGAGCTCGGACCACCCGATTTCAAACATCAGCGAGATCCGGAGGTAAAAACATCATGGCGCCGTCGCGGAACCCGAGCGGCGAGCCGTGCGACGACGGACTGCTGCGTCGGCTGTAATCCCGACCACCGCGACGGGACGGAGCCGTCGTTATTGTGGAGTCGCCGATCAGACCGTGGTCTTCTCAGTCTGCGGGTCGCGGACGATCTCGCCGTCGCGATGGTCGAGCGATCGGCGCTCCTGCGCCACGGGTGTCGTTTCGTCGTCGCCGATGCCCTTCTTGAAGTTCTTGATGCCCTTGGCGACGTCGCCCATGAGCTCCGGAATCTTGCCGCGCCCGAAGAGCAGGAGCACGACGGCGAGCACGATGAGCCAGTGCCAGATGCTGAAGCTACCCACGATCATTCTCCCTGCGCAGCGAAAACCGGACGCCGTTCGAGCCTAGCCGATCGGCGGCCGACTTGAGCCGAGCTTCCACGGTGCCTTGCGACTTGGCCGGTAAGCTAAGCCTTGTTCCAGGCGAGTTCAAACACCATCGGCGCGTCCGGATCAATAAACGGAGCCGCCGGACACCGACTTGTGCCGGTGGACGATCGATACCGGCGCCGGCCGGGCGCTCGACGCGTCAGGCGATCGCCGGCATCAGCGACGCGTATTCCGCCCGCAGCACCGCTTCGTCCGCCTCGCGAAGACGTGCCGGCCCGTAGGCTTCGGCCAACTGCGCCCGCATCGCCGGCTTGCCCGCAAGTTCCGGCACGTTCGCGGCCACCGCGCGCATCTCGGCCATGTCGCCGTTGCAGTGGAGCGCGAGGTCGCAGCCGGCCTCGATCGCCGTTCGCGCGAGATCGCCGATGTCGCCTTGCAGCGCTCGCATCGACATGTCGTCCGTCATGAGGAGGCCGTCGAAGCCGATCGCGCCGCGAATCGCGTCGGCGATGACGATCGGCGACAGCGTCGCGGGACGGTCCGGATCGAGATCGGCGAACAGGAGATGCGCCGTCATCGCCGCCGGCAAGGTTTGCGCCGCCCGGAACGGCAACCAGTCGCTCGCTTCGAGTTCGGCCCGCGACGCGCCGACCACCGGCAGCGACAGGTGGCTGTCCGCGTTGCCGCGCCCGTGGCCCGGCAGGTGCTTCATGATCGGCAGGAGACCGCCCGCCGCCAGTCCGTCGGCGGCGGCGAGCCCGAGCTTGGCGACGGTGTCCGGATCGGTCGCGTAGGCGCGATCGCCGATCACGGAGTGCGCGCCTTCCACGGGCAGGTCGAGGCAAGGCAGGCAATCGGCGGTGAAGCCGTAGGCCGCGAGATCGAAGGCGAAGAGCCGGCCGGTCAACCAGGCCGCCCGAAGGGCAGCTTCGGGGGACGCGTCGTGCAGCGCGCCGAGATGGGCCGAGGCGGGGTAGCGCGGCGCGAGCGGCGGCCGCAGCCTTTGGACCCGCCCGCCTTCCTGATCGACGAGGATGGGTGTCGTATCGCGACCGCCGCATTCCCGCAGTTCGGCGATGAGGTCGCGCAGTTCGGCCGCCTCGCCGAGGTTGCGGCCGAACAGGATGAAGCCCCATGGGCGTTCGTCCGCAAAGAACGCGCGCTCGTCGGCCGACAACCGACGGCTGGCGCAGCCGGCGATCCAGGCCTTGCTGGCAATCACGCTCGTGCCGTCAGCGCGTCACGAAGCAGGACGCGCCGGCCGACTTCAGCCCGGCGCAGACGGCGTTGGCCTCGTTGCGCGACTCCGCCGCGACGCGGACGCGGTAGTAGGTGCCCTTGCCCGGTATGTCGGCCGTTTGGATGCCGACCGGCCGACCGCCGATGACCTTGCCGTATTTGCCGCCGAGACCACGCAGCGAGCGCTGCGCGTCGGTTTCGGACGGCGACGACGAGACCTGCACGAAGAAACCGCCCGTCGGCATCGCCGCCGCCGTTTGAACCGGCTCCGTCGCGGCAGGCTGGTCGACAGGAGTCGACATCTCTACCGGCTTCGCCGCGTCCGACGCCGGCGCTTCGATCGGCTGCATCGGCTTGGCCGGCGCGATGGTCGCGACCTGGATCGTGTCCGCAATCCCGACGGGGCCGTCGGCCTTGGCCGGCACAACCGCCGCCTGCTCCGCAGGGGCAGATTCGGCAGGCGCGGCTGCCGGACGCAGCGACGCGGTCTGCATGCTCGTTGGAGCGTCGGAAGCCGCGAGAGATGTCGATGAGACGTCCGCGACGAGCGTCGGCTTGGACGCTTGCGCCGCCTCGGGCCGAGCGATCGCAGCGGGTTCGGGCTGCGGCACGATCGTGCCGTCCGGTCCGACGACCGACGTCTTCACCTTGCGCGGCTGCAGAACGACCTCCTCGACGGTTTCCGTCGCCTCGGTCACGCGGGTCTGATCCTTGCCCGCCTCGGCGTCGTCGCCGAACTCGACGCCCGGCAGCGCATCCGCGTAGGCCTGGTCGTCGCCGGTCGGCAGCTCGATCGGCTCCTCGTCGTTCTTCAACAGCGCCTGCTGCGTCGGCGTGTCGGTGCCGGTCTTCGGCGACGCGACCCGCTCGTAGACGGCCTTGTTCTGGTTCGGATAGCTGCGGCCGCCCGGATCCTTGGGCACCACCTTGAACGGCGTCGAGTCGGCCTTGATCAACAGCGGTCCGCCGTCGGCCGCACCGGTCGGCGTGCCGAAATCCTGCTGCCAGACGAGATAGCCGGCGCCCGCGACGAGCAGCAGCACCGCCGCGCTCGCACCGGTCATCAGCGTCCGCCGGAAGACGCCGGACGAGCGGCGCGACGGACGGACGGCCGATGGCTCGTCCGAAACGAGGTCGTGCTCGGAATAGTCGCCGAGATCGGCGTCGTCGGTGTCCTTCGACGACGCGAGCGCGCCCCGGCGGACGTCCCCCATTGCCGGCATGGCAGGACGGATCACCGCGAGCTCGCTGCGGATCAGTTCCTCGAAGTCGTCGAGTTCGTGGTACGACGCCGGCGGCAGCCGCTCCTCGACCGGGCGCTCCGGCGCGAAGGAATGCGTTTCCACGAGGATGCGGTCGCGCGGTCTGGCCGGCGCCGACAGGCTGCGCAGCACGGTCTCCAGCTCGTCGTCGATTTCCTCGTCGGTCAGGTTGAGCGACCGCGCGTCCCCCGTTCGACCGAAGGCGGTCGCGGCAGCGCCGGAGGCCGCCCGGGACGCGTGCGAGCCGATCCCTTCGCGCTTCGCGCCCGGCCGATCCACGACCTGCATGTCCTTCTCGAAAGCCGCCTGGAAAGCCCGCTCCATCGAGTCGAAGCCGAAGTCCGGCTCCTCGACCGGCCGGGACGCGAGCGTCGTCGCCCCGCGTCGGCGGTGCGTCGACCCGTCATCGAAGCGGCTTTCATGCTTGAGTTCGGTATCGAAGATGTCGGCGAGCGTCGCGAACGGGTCGTCGTCGACCGGACCGTCGCCTCTCGCCACGAACGTGCCGTCGCGGACCTGGCTCTTCGTGATACCCATCCGCCCCTCACGCCCCGCCGGCCGCCTCGACCGACGGTGCAGGTCGCGTGCGGCATCCAAGTCTGCTAGCCGGCGATATTGACCAAAGCATGGTCGATCAACGCATCTCGTCCGGTGCCGCGACCCCGATCAACTTCAGGCCGGAAGCAACGACCGTCGCGACGCCGCGAACCAGTCCAAGTCTCGCCAGGGTCTGTTCTGGCTCATCACGGTTAACAAACCGTAAGTCCGGCACGTCGTGGCCGCGATTGTATTGACCATGAAAAAGTTGCGCGAGCTCGTAGAGGTAGAAGGCCAGCCGGTGCGGCTCGCGCGCGTCCGCCGCCGCCGCGACCAGACGCGGATACTCGCCGAGCTTGCGGACGAGGCCGAGCTCGCCGTGGTCCACGAGAAGCGCCAGGCGACCGGGGTCGGCCAGCGCGGCGTCGTCCGGCACGGCGATCCCGTTCGCCGCGGCCTGCCGCACGACGGACGCCGCCCGCGCGTGCGCGTATTGCACGTAGAAGACCGGGTTGTCCTTCGACTGCTCCGTCACCTTCCGGAAGTCGAAGTCGAGCGGCGCGTCGCTCTTGCGGTAGAGCATCATGAAGCGGACCGGATCGCGACCGACCTCCTCCACGACGTCGGCGAGCGTGACGAAGTCGCCGGAGCGCTTCGACATCTTCACCGGCTCGCCGTCGCGGAACAGCTTCACCAACTGGCAGAGCACGACCTCGGCGGTCGCGCCGCCGGCGGACACCGCTCGCGCCACCGCTTCCAGCCGCTTCACGTAGCCACCATGATCGGCGCCGAGCACGTAGATCATCGTGCCGAAGCCGCGGGCGTATTTGTCGACGAAGTAGGCGACGTCGGCGGCCAAGTAGGTGAACGCGCCGCTCGACTTCACCAGCGGCCGGTCGACGTCGTCGCCGACCTCCGTGGAGCGCAGCAGCGTCTGCTCGCGGTCCTCCCAGTCGTCCGGCAGTTGCCCCTTCGGCGGCGCGAGCTTGCCCTGGTAGACGATCCCCCTCGCCCGCAGGTCTTCGATCGCCCAAGCGATTCGGTCGCTCTCGTGCAGCGTGCGCTCGGAGAAGAACACATCCTGCCGAATGCCGAGCAACGCCAGGTCGGCGCGGATCATGTCCATCATCGCGGAAACGGCGACGTCTCGCACGATCGGCAGCCATAGCGCCTCGTTCATCCGGACGAGCGCGTCGCCATGTTCGGCCGCGAGCGCGGTGCCGACGGGCTTGAGGTAGTCGCCTGGGTAGAGGCCGGCGGGTATATCGCCGATCGTCTCGCCCAACGCCTCGCGGTAGCGCAGGAACACGGAGCGGGCGAGAACGGTGATCTGCTCGCCCGCGTCGTTGATGTAGTACTCCTTCACCACCTCGTCGCCGGCGAAGGCGACGAGGTTCGCCAGCGAGTCGCCGACCACGGCGCCGCGGCAATGACCGACGTGCATCGGCCCGGTCGGGTTGGCGGAAACGTATTCGACGTTGACCTTTCGGCCCGTCGGCGGGCCGCGGCCGTAGTCCCCGCCCGTGGCCAGGACGTTCGCAAGGAGCTTCGTCCAATAGGACGGATCGAGCCGGAGGTTCAGAAAACCGGGCCCCGCGACCTCGACCGCGGCGACGTCCGCGTCGCGGCGCAAGGTTTCGGCCAAGCGTTCGCCGAGGTCGCGCGGCGTCCGACCCAGCGGTTTGGCGAGCACCATCGCGGCGTTGGTGGCCAGATCGCCATGACTTGGATCGCGCGGCGGCTCGACAGCGACGCGGGACAGGTCGAGACCGGCCGCCGCGTCCGGACCGAGCGTCGCGGCGACGGCCTGGCGGATGCGTTGCTCGAAGTCGAGGAAGACGTTCATCGCGGTCTCGCACGGGGCTCGAAGGCGGCAAAGCGCCGGGAGCCGGCCGGGCGGAGCGTCGACGCTTCGAGGGTTTGGAACGCGGGCGGCTAACGCAATTCAGGAGTGGCGTCAAACAAGCGCCGGTGCTCGGCAAGCGCGAACGAGTCGGTCATTCCGGCGAGATAGTCGGCGACGCGGCGGGCGCACTCGTCCGGCGAGCGCGGGTCCATGCCACCGTGCCATTCCGCCGGCATCTGCGAGGGATCTGCGAGGTAGCGCGAGAAGAGGTCGGCGACGATGCCTTCGGCCTTGTCCATCACCGAAACCACCTGTGGAATGCGGTAGACGCGCCTGAACAGGAAGGCGCGCGTTTCCGTCACCGCCGCCTGCATCGCGGGGGAGAAGGCGACGAGCGGCCGCCGGGCATCGCGCACGTCGTCGGCGCCTGCCGGGCGAGCGACGGCAAGGTTGCGCAGCGTCTCGGCGATGACGTCCTCGACCAAGCGCGTGATGTGCCGCCGCATCACCTCGTGGACGGTGCGCGACGCGTCGAGGCTCGGATAGCGCGCCTCGACCTCGCTCAGGATGTCGCCGGCGAGCGCCAAGCCGCGCAGGTCGTCGATCGCGATCAGCCCGGCGCGCAGGCCGTCGTCGAGGTCGTGGGTGTTGTAGGCGATGTCGTCTGAGATCGCCGCGGCCTGCGCTTCGAGGCTCGCGAAACGGTGGAGGTCGAGCGGGAAGCGCCGGTCGAAGTCGAGGATCGGTGGCGCGACGGCTGCGTCGCGGGCGCACGGGCCGGCCAGCGGACCGTTGTGCTTCACCAGCCCTTCCAGCGTTTCCCAGCTGAGGTTCAGGCCGTCGAAGTCGGCGTAGCGCCGTTCGAGCGACGTCACGACGCGCAGGGCCTGCGCGTTGTGGTCGAAGCCGCCGAAGTCCGCCATGCAGCGGTTCAGCGAACGCTCGCCGGCGTGGCCGAACGGGGTGTGGCCGAAGTCGTGGACGAGCGCGATCGCCTCGGTCAGGTCCTCGTCTATCCGGAAAGCGCGGGCGAAGGCGCGGGCGATCTGCGAGACCTCGATCGTGTGGGTCAGTCGCGTCCGATAGTGGTCACCCTCGTAGGCGAGAAACACCTGCGTCTTGTGCTTCAAGCGGCGGAATGCGGTCGAATGGACGATGCGGTCGCGGTCGCGCTGGTAGGGCGTACGGGTGACGCTCGTCGGCTCTGGAACGAGACGCCCGAGCGACGCCGCACCATCGACCGCGTAGGGCGCGCGCAGCGCACCCCCGAAGCCGATGGTCCCACCGAAGCGCGCCGTGTCCTGCATCCGCCGAAACCTCGGATCGTCGAGACGTGCCCGCCGCGATTGACGGACTTTTCCCGGCTGCATACTTAAGTCCGGTCATCCCAGCAGGAAGAGGAAGCGTCGCGCCCGCGCGATGCCGCCACGCCCATGACGAACGCCGAAGCAGTCACCGTGTCCGACAACGCCGCCCGGCGTATCGCGTCCATCGTCGCCAAGGGCGGCGAAGCGGACGCGCTGCGCGTTTCCGTCGAGGGGGGCGGTTGCTCCGGCTTCTCCTACAAGTACGACCTGACGGCTGGCCGCGAGCCGGACGACGTCGTGATCGAGAAGGGTGGCGCGACCGTCGTGATCGACAGCGTCTCGCTCGCCTACCTCGAAGGGTCGGTGATCGACTTCGTCGACGACCTGATGGGCCAGTCCTTCCAGATCCGGAACCCGAACGCCGTCGCGTCCTGCGGCTGCGGCACCAGCTTCTCCATCTAGCCCGCCGCGTGCTCGTCGCCACCTGGAACATCAACGGCGTCAAGGCCCGCCTCGACGTCCTCCTCGCCTGGCTGGACGAGCGCAAGCCCGACATCGTCGGCCTGCAGGAGATCAAGTCGACCGACGACGCCTTCCCGCGCGCCGCCGTGGAGAAGGCCGGCTATCACGTCGAACTTCACGGCCAGAAGGGCTTCAACGGCGTCGCGCTCTTGTCGAAGACCGCTCCGTCGAAGGTCGTGCGCGGCCTGCCGGGCGATCCGGCGGACGAGCAGTCCCGCTACGTCGAGGGGCTTTGGACGGATGGGTCGCGCCCGCTCCGGTTCGCGTCGCTCTACCTGCCGAACGGCAATCCGATCGGGACGGAGAAGTTCGCCTACAAGCTGCGCTGGATGGCGCGGCTGGAAGCGCACGCGAAGACGCTGTTGGCGGCTGAAACGCCGTTCGTGCTGGCGGGCGACTACAACGTCATGCCCGACGCGCGGGACGCCAAGCGCGCCGAAGTGATGCTGGGCGACGCGCTGTTCCAGCCGGAAAGCCGCGCGGCTTGGCGGCGGCTCGTCGCGCTCGGCCTGACGGACGCGGTGCGCGCCGCGACGGACGCGGCCGACGTCTACACGTTCTGGGACTACCAGGACGGAGCCTGGCGCAAGAACCACGGCCTGCGCATCGACCACGCGCTTCTGTCGCCGGAAGCGTCGGTGCGCTTCGCGTCGGCCTCGATCGACAGCCACGTCCGCGGTTGGGAACGACCCTCCGACCACGTGCCGCTGGTAATCGAGCTGGCGGACTGACGACCCGCGTCGCGAGCGCTCAGTTGCGGGCGACCGTCCCGCCCTGCGCATCGACATAGGCCAGCGCGGTCCGGCGTTCGCCTTCGCTGGCGAGCGAGAACGCCTCCTCCTGCAACGAGCGGATCCAGCTCCGGTCCGCCGCTGGCGCGTTGCGCAGCGCCATGGTCAGAAGCGCCAAACCCCGCGCCGGCTCCGGATCGACCGCGATTTGTTCGCCGTCGAACAGGAGGTGCCCCAGCAGCGCCTGCGCCCGCACGTTGCCCTTGCTTGCGGCGAGGTTCAGCCAGCGCGCCGCCTGGCGCGGGTTGGCACGGCCACCCTCCCCGTTCAACAGCATGCGCCCGAGCTGGTACTGCGCCTGCGAGTCGCCGAAGATCGACGCGGCGTGGAAGTAGAGCTGCCGGGCCTGCGGCAGGTCGATCTCGACCGCCGTGTCCGGGATTCCGGTGCGCAGGTAGTCGGCGAGCGCGGTCACCGAGCTCGCGACATAGGCGGCGTTCGGCGAGGCGGCGGAGTCGTCGTTCTCGTCGTTGACGATGGTCTGGAAGATCTTGAAGGCGGCGAGGTCGTTCTCCGGCACGCCGTCCCCATCCGCGTACATGCGGCCGAGCTTCCAGCGAGCGCCGGGGTGCCCCTTGTCCGCCGCGTAGCGCAACGCTTCCGCCGCTTCGCCCTTCTGGCCGCGCTTGTAGGCGCTGAAACCGAGGTTGAAGAGCTCGCTCGGCCCGGAGTCCGGCGTGATCAAGCTCTGCGGATCGAGCGCCCGCGCCTCGCCGCCGACGAGGGTCGCCGCGATGGCGATCGTTGCCAACGCACGGCAGCCGTCCGCGACGGGTTGCGGCGTCGCGACGATCCCGGTCGCAGCGCGACCGATCCCGCGCGCGCAGCCGAAGCTAAGCGCATTCCGCAGCCTCGAAAAGACTGACACGACGGTCATTTGCCCCTCTTGCCCGCACCGGCGACGATGCCCCCGCATCGGCTGGTCCAAGACCCTGCAGGCAGCCTATGACGTGGTGACGCTTTATGGCGGCACGGCGGCATGGCGGCCTTGCGGACAGCTTACTCGATGCGTCGTTGCAATAGTGTTGCGACGAATCCACAAACCGTCGCCAGACGCTTGGGCGGGTCAAACCGGGTCGGTTGACCCAACGCGAACGGAAACGGGGCGGTCGCCGCACGACCGCCCCCGTTTCAGGCTCAATCAGGCTCCAATCAGAAAGTGAATTTCAGCGATCCGTTGACCGCGTAGACGAGGTCGTCGCCGACGTCGCCGTCGAAATAGGCGCCGTCCTCGATCCGCTGCGCGCCGTCCGTCCAGTAGCCGAGCAGGCCGCCGAGCCGCAGTTCCGCCTGCTCCACCGGCTTGAAGGCGATGCCGCCGGACACGGTGTAGAGGTCCGTGTAGGTCGTGTCGGCGCCGGTCGACGTGCCCCGGTCGTAGCCGAGCGAGACGAGGCCCGAGACCTTCTCGTTGAAGGCGCGGCCGAGGCCGAGGCTGACCGTGTAACCGTCTCGCCACTGATAGGGCTGGATCGCCGAGGACGTGCCGAGCAACGGGCTCGAGATGGTGCTGATCACCTCGTTGTTAGTGCTCCAGTCCGTCCAGCGGAACGAGCCGAGCAGCAGCGTGCCTTGCGCGATGCCGGTCTGTGCGGTGAGCGAGACGTATTGCGGGCTGGTCGCCTCGTTCAGGCTGGAGTCCACGTCGATCCGGCTGCCGACCCCGAGCCCGCGCGCGGCGAGTCCTTGTGCGATCGCGCCGCCGACCAGCGGGCCGGCCGGGCCGAAGACCGTTGGGATCGACTGGGTCGTGCCGTCGGGGAGCGTGACGAAGGCCGCATCGGTGATCTCCACCGTGCCGGACCCTTCGATGTCGTCGTGCTCGATCTCCGAGCGGTAGATCGCCTGGACGCGCAGCGCGATCTCCGGCCGCTCGTAGGCGGCACCGATGCGGAAGCCAGCCTTGTAGTCGCCGTCGGAGTCGACATCGATCTGCGTCGGCAGCGTGAACTGCGCCCCGGACCCCAGGAACGCACCGAGTTGCGGCAGCAACGCGGGCGGAAGCGCGCCGGCGCTCGCCGCGACGATCGGGTTGAGGTTGCGGAAGCCGAGGCTCGAACCCTCGAAGTCGAAGTCCTCGAAGAACACGCCGCCGAGCAGGCTGAAACGGTTCTCGCCGGAGGTGTAGCTCGCGCGGCAGGTGGCGCCGAGCTCGTCGGACGCGAACTCGATCGAGCGGGTGCGCGAGGTCGTGTTGGCGTTGCCGAAGTCGAGCGGATCGGAGATGTCCGAACCGTCGAGGGTCGACGACACCTGGCGCGGCAGAGCGCCGTCGTCCGTATCGGTGTAGTCGGCCTCCGCCGCGAAGGATTCGGTGTAGTGGCCGGCGCAACCGAAAGCGTCGCCGCCGAAGTATATGGCGACCGTAGGCACGAGATAATCGCCGGTATAATCGCCGTTGTCGTTGTCCACGCCGTTGACCGAGCTGAAGCCGCGCTGCGGGTCGACGTAGGTGACGCCGAACCGGGTGGCGGACGGCACCCGCTCGAACAGGATGTCGGTATCGGCGACGCCGCGCTGGAAGCCGCCAGCGAACGTGGCCGACGATCCGGCGACGATGGCGGCGCCGGCCAGCAGAGCGGACGAAATGCGGCGCATGATGTCTCCCCCGTTCGATCGCGGACCTTCGACTTGGAGCCGTTCGACCGATTGACGCGAACGTAATCGCAGACGATCGGCGATCGGAAGGGGGTCGATTTCGTATGTCACACTCCTGCGGCATTCCCGCCACATTCGCGTCGCCGAGACCTCGGCGAAGCTGTCGTCGGGCTTATTCCGGCAACCTGTCTCGCGCCGCCCGCAGCTTGTCGCGCTCCGCGACGTAGCTCTCGCGTTTCTCCCGTTCGGCCGCGACCACCTCCGGCGGCGCCCCGGCGACGAAGCGCTCGTTGGCGAGCTTCTTGTCGATCCGCGCGACCTCCGCTTCCGCCTGCGCGATGCCCTTGTCGAGCCGCGCGCGCTCAGCCGGAATATCGATCACGCCGGCCAGCGGCAAGGCGAAGACCCCGTCGCCGACGACGATCTGGACCGATAGCTGCGGTGCCGCGTCGCCGGTCTCGATCGTCGACAGCCGCGCAAGCCGCTTGAGCGCCGACGCCTGCGACGAAAGCCGCGCGGCGGTCGCGGCATCCGGCTGCACCGCCACCAGTCGCGCTTCGGCGCCCGGCGGCACGCTCATCTCCGAGCGCACCGAGCGAATAGCCGACACAAGGTCGGTCAGCCAGTTGAGGTCCGCCGCCGCCGCCTCGTCGGCAAAGTCGATTTGCGGCCACGCGGCGTGGCAGAGCAGCGTCCGGCGCGGCGTTTCGCTCGGCGCCGTCACCGTCCAGAGTTCCTCCGTGATGAACGGCATGAACGGGTGCAGCAGCGTGAGGATGCGGTCGATCGCGAAGCCGGTGACGACCTGCGTCTCGCGCTTCGCCGCCTCGTCACCGCCGGTGAGCACTGGCTTCGCCAGCTCGACGTACCAATCGCAGAACGTGTTCCACACGAAGCGGTAGACCGCGGCCGCGGCGTCGTTGAAACGGAAGGCGACGAAGGCCTCGTCGAGCTCGCGGACCGCGCGCGACAGCTCGGTGAGAAGCCAGCGGTTCAACGGCAGCGTCAGCGTCGCCGGATCGACGGCCTCGCCGAAGCGGGCGCCGTTCATCTCGGCGAACCGCACGGCGTTCCAAAGCTTGGTGCCGAAGTTGCGGTAGCCGGCGATGCGCTGCGGATCGAGCTTCACGTCGCGGCCGGGCGTCGCGAGGATGCTGAGCGTGAAGCGCAGCGCGTCGGCGCCGTATTCGTCGATGAGTTCCAGCGGGTCGACGACGTTGCCCTTCGACTTCGACATCTTCGCGCCGTGCTTGTCACGGACCAGCGCGTGGACGTAGACCGTTCCGAACGGCTCCTGCTTCATGCAGTGAAGGCCCATCATCATCATCCGGGCGACCCAGAACGGGATGATGTCGAAGCCGGTGACGAGGACATTCGTCGGGAAATAGGTGGCGAGCTCGGGCGTCTTCTCCGGCCAGCCGAGCGTCGAGAACGGCCACAGCGCCGACGAGAACCACGTGTCCAGCACGTCCTCGTCGCGGGTCAGGAAGCCCTCGCGCGCCGCCGGGTCGGCCGCCATGCGCGGGGCCGCCTCGTCGTCGAGGATGCCGTTCCCGACATAGTGTGCGAGCGCGGCGGTGACTGCTTCCTCTTCCGTCTTCTCGACGAAGACGGAGCCGTCCGGACCGTACCAGGCCGGAATCTGGTGGCCCCACCAGAGTTGGCGCGAGATGCACCAGGGCCGGATGTTCTCCATCCAGTCGAAGTATGTGCGCTCCCAAGCCTTGGGCACGAACGTCGTGCGCCCTTCCCGCACGCTTGCGATGGCAGGCTTGGCCAGCGTCTCGGCGTCCACCCACCATTGGTCGGTCAGCATCGGCTCGATCACCGCGCCGGACCGGTCGCCGAACGGCTGGGCGATCAGCTTCTCCTCGACGCCGCGCAACAGGCCTTGGCTCTCGATCTCCGACACCACCATCTCGCGGGCGGCGTAGCGGTCGACCCGGTGGAAGCGTTGCGGCACGTTGTTCTCGGGCGTCGCGATCATCCGCGCCTCCTCGTCCATCAGGACGATCAGCGGAATGTCGTGGCGGCGCGCCACCTCGAAGTCGTTGAAATCGTGCGCGCCGGTGATCTTCACGGCGCCGGTGCCGAACTCCGGGTCGGGATACTCGTCGGCGATGATCGGGATGAGCCGTTCGGCGATCGGCAGGCGGACCATTCGGCCGACGAGGTTGCGGTAACGCTCGTCGGACGGATGCACCGCCACGGCGCCGTCGCCCAGCATCGTCTCCGGCCGCGTCGTGGAGATGACGATCTCGGACACGCCGTCCACCGGGCCGTCGGCCAGCGGATAGGCGAAGCTCCACATGCGGCCGGGCACCTCGCGCTGCTCGACCTCGAGGTCGGAGATCGCGGTCTGGAACACCGGGTCCCAGTTCACGAGCCGCTTGTCCTTGTAGATCAGCCCCTGACGGTAAAGGTCGACGAAGACTTCCAAAACGGCCGTCGACAACCCCTCGTCCATCGTGAAGCGCTCGCGCGACCAGTCGCAGGACGCGCCGAGCCGCCGGAGCTGCGAAAGGATGGTGCCGCCGGACTCGTCCTTCCAGCGCCAGACGCGCTCGACGAACGCCTCGCGCCCCATCGCGCGACGGTCCGGCTCCCGTCGGTCCCGAAGCTGGCGTTCCACCACCATCTGCGTGGCGATGCCGGCGTGGTCCATTCCGGGCTGCCACAGGACGTTGCGGCCGCGCATGCGCTCGCGCCGGATCAGCACGTCCTGCAGCGTGTTGTTCAGGGCATGCCCGATGTGGAGCGAGCCGGTGACGTTCGGCGGCGGGATGACGATGGTGAATGGCTCGGCGCCGGGCGCCGCGCCAGCTCCGGCTCGGAAGGCGCCCGCCCCGTCCCAGCGTTCCGCGATGCGCGGCTCGATCGCGGCCGCGTCGTAGGTCTTCTCGATCATGCTGCTCGGTCGGTTCGGAACGGGAACCGCCCGCGGGCCCCGTGCGGCGCCGGGTTACGCCACAGCCTTCCGGCCTGTCAACGAAGCCGACCCGGCCGGCCGTTCAGCGTCGGGGTCCACGCGCGATGCGCTCGATCTCCTCGCGCACCATCCGCTCGACGAGGCGCGGCAGGTTGTCGTCCAGCCATTCCTGCAGCATCGGCCGCAGCATCTCGCGCGCCATCGTGTCCATCGATTGCATCGGCCCGCCGCGGATGGCGCGCGCCAGGTCGTCGAAGGCCGCCGCCACCTGTTCGCCCGCCTGCGCCGACAGGAGCGCCGACGCGCCGTCGATCACCGATTGCGGCATCGCGCCCGCGCCGGCGCCGACTGGCGCGACCGGGTTCGCACCGTCGCTCGCATCCGACATGTCGTCCCAAGGCAGGTCGCCGCTCTCGTCGCGCCGCAGCGTCGGCTCGAAAGGCTGGAGCGCATGGTCGGGTTCAGGCTCGTCCACCCGATCGAGGTCCAGATGGCGCAACGCGACCGCGTTCTCGTTGCCGGCGCGAAGCGGTTCGCCTTCGGGCACCGGAACCGCGACGAAGCCGGTCTGCACCGGACCGGTCGACTGCTCGTTGCCGTTGCCGTTGCCGAAATCGGCGAGCGCCGCGGCGATCTCGTCGTCGGCGAGCGCGCCGAAATCGATGGCTCCCTCGTCGACCACCGTTTCGGCCTGGTCGTCGAACGTGCCGCGCAACGACTCGGCCGCTCCCGCCGCCGCGCCGTCGAACACGGTTCGGTAGGGCACCACCATCGCTGTCGGCTGGACGCTCGCCGACGCGTCGGCGGAGGCGGCCGGCGGCGCGACGCCCGCCTCGCGCGCAACCTCGCGTTCCTCGCCGCTCTCGATGATGCGCCGGATCGAAGCCAGAACCTCTTCCATCGAGGGTTCCCGGAGGGACGTCGCCTTGCTCATGCCGCCAATCCTACCGAAGTCGCCGCAGGCGTGCGCCGCGCGAATCTCCGCTTCCCAGCTTAGCGCGAACCGGCTTGCGCGGAGAATGCCCCGATGTCGGCCCGAAGCGTCAGCGGCGAACGAAACGCCGCGTCGTGACCCGAACGCATCAGCGACCGTCCGGCGTGCGGAAGCCGCTCCATTTGTTGCGCACCGCGCGGTAGTTCTCGTTCGGATCGTAGATCGGCGCGTTCAGGGCGAGCCGAGCCGCCGACAGGCGGCCGACGGCCGAAGCCAGCGTGTAGCTCGTGACGACCTCGTCGCGCTGCGCGCCGACGAGCAGGATCTGCGCGGTGATGACGTCGGCCTGCGCGTTCAGGACGTCGAGCGTCGTGCGCTGGCCGACGTTCCGTTCCTCGATGACGCCGTTCAAGGCGAGGGTCGCGGCGCGCGTCTGCGCGTCGTAGCCGATGACGTTCGCGCGGGCCGCTTCGCGGGCGGCCCACGCGGTGGTCACGGCGGCGCGCACCTGGTCGCGCGTCTGGTCCACCTCGATCTGCCGCTGGCCGAGGACCTGCTTCGCCTGCCGCACCTGCGAGGCGACAAGGCCGCCCTGGTAGATCGGGATCGTCAACTCCAGACCGACGGTGCCGGAGAATTCGTTGGTGTTGATGACGTCGATCGATCGCACGCCCGGCAGTCCCGTGATTGGGTCCGCCGGGCCGGAAACGCTCGTGTCCGGCTCGCTGTCGCTAAGGTTGTACTGGTCTTGCACCTGTGCGTTCAAGCTGAGCTGCGGCAGGCGCTGCCCTTCGTTCGACTCCACCTGGTAGGCCGCGGCGTCCACGGCGTAGAGCGTCGCGAGGATGGCCGGGTGCTCGCGCTGCGAGGTATTGGCCGCCTCGCCGACGGAGCGCGGCAGCACGCTGCCGTTCAGCGAGCGGCCCGGCGCGAGATCGCGCGGCGCGTCGCCGACGATCTGGAAGTAGGTCGATTCGCTCGTCGCCACCTGGGACAGCGCCGAGTTCAGCAACGCGGTCGAGAGCGCCTGCTCCGACTGCGCCTGGGCGACGTCCGTTCGGGTGCCCTCGCCGACATCGAACCGCGCCTGCGCGGCGCGCACCTGCTCGACGAGGAAGCCGAGGTTCTCGCGGCGCAGGTCCGCGATGCGGCGATCGCGCAGGACGTCCATGTAGGCGGCGACCGTGTCGCTCAGCGTGTTCTGCTCGGTGTTGAACAGGTTCTGCTGCGCCGCCTTCACCTGCGCCTCGGCCGACCGGACATTGTTCGGCGTCTGGAAGCCGTCGAACAGCGTCTGGTTGAGCTGAATCCCAAAACCGATCTGGTTCGACCGCAACCGTTCGCTCTCCTGACCATCGCTGATGTTGGTTCGGGAGCGCGTGGCGGATGCCGTGCCGACGCCGGAAACGAAGGGGCGCAGACCGGATTTTGCCTGCGGCACGCCCTCGTCCGTCGCCCGCACCTGCGCCCGGGCGATGTTGAGGCTTTGGTTGAAGCGATAGGCTCGCGCGAGGGCGCCCTGCAGGGTTTCCGCTTCGACGGCGACGACCGTGGCCGCCGACGCCGCACCCGCGAGAAGAAGGCGAATGAGGAGCGAATTGAAGCGCAAGGGCTGACTCCGACCACACTGTCTGCCAGGCGGCAGCACATGAAGCACCCGACGGCCCGCGCACTTTATCGGCGCGACCGAGCCGTCCGGCACCGTCACGGCGCGACGTTAGCATCCCGCGCGTTGCCGAGCCTGTGTCTCGCAAACAACGCGCCAACGATTTCCGCTCGGCCGCCGCCACCGCACGCAAGGCCACCTAACGGTGCCGCGCGACGCCAAAGTCTCGATAGGCCGCGCGTTTCTTGCAGCAGACTTGCTGGAAGACCGATCGCGCCTGCCTCGAGCGGCGCCTCCGAGCCAGCGGGCGAAGTGGCTTAAAAAACGAAAACCGGTTTGCGCTCGAAGCCCGGCAATCGCGGGATCGCGCTGTTGAAGCCGAAGCGGTTGGAAACGCGGTCGCCTTCCTTAAGGTAGAGGCGGGCGGCTGCGCCGTTGCCGATGCCCTCGACGACAACCATGCGGCCGCCGTCGCTTAGCTGGTTCACGAACGCAGACGGCACCTCGTCCACCGCACCCTCGAAGAAGATGCGGTCGTACGGCGCCCCGGCCGCCCAGCCGGCCGTCAAGGGACCTTCGACAACGGAGACGTTGCCGGCGTTTTCGGCGCCGAGCGCCGTTCGCGCGGCAGCGGCGAGCGTGCCGTCCGATTCGAGCGCCGTCACCGATTTGGCCAGCGGCGCCATGATCGCCGCCGAGTAACCCAGGCCGCAGCCGACCACGAGCACGGCGTCGTTTGTGCCGACGAGGAGGAGCTGCAGCAGGCGTGCGAAAGAAGACGGCGCCATGAGCTTGCGGTTGTCGGCGATCGCGAGGTCGCTGCCGATATAGGCCAAGCCGCGTTTCTCCTGCGGAACGAAGGCTTCCCGCGGCACCGACAGAAACGACCTGAGCACGTTCCAGTCCGTTACGTCCTCCGTGCGGATCTGGTTGTCCACCATGGTCGTGCGGGCGTGCTGGAAGTCCATGATCGATCCGGTCTTGGTCCAAACCATTGGGGCCGGAATGCCTTCCGGCCCCGACGTCTTGAAGGACTTCGAGCCGTTCGGCAAGCGACCGATGCCGTCGCAAGCTCCAACGTTCTTCCCGATCGGCAGCCGGCACGCGAAGCTTAAGCGCAGGTAAACGGGATTTCGAAACCACATGCATGGGGCGCACGCCTGCCGTGCAGTAGCTGCTCTTATTTCAGGCGGCGCCGCCGATTAAATAGGCATCATCGATCACGCAGAAAGTCAGAACGATGTTCACCCGCCTTGCCAACCGCCTCCGCCAGTATCGCGACCAGCAGAAGACCGTCGCCATCCTCTCGCACATGGACGACTACCAACTGTCGGACATCGGCGTGAACCGGGGCGAGATCGATTTGGTGGTACGTCGAGGCCGCATGTCGTTCTGACCGACAGGAGGCCTGAAGGTTTCGAGAGCGGCCCATGCGGCCGCTCTTTTCGTTCCGGCCTCGGTGAACATCGTTGGTGCGGCAACCGAGCGGCATTAAAGCCAGCCGCTCGCATACAGGCTCTCTGATGGTCTTGGCTGTTTCGAGCCCATAGCCGATCGCGGTGGAGCCCCTTGTCATCGCGCTTCAGCCGGCCTTACTTCGGCGCATGACCAACGATCAGGCGCCCGCGCCGGCGCAATCATCCCGAAAGATCCTCGTCGTCGACGACGACGCCCTCGTCGCGATGAGCCTGGTGACGATGCTCGAGGATCTCGGGCACACCGTGCTCGAAGCCAATTCCGGCGAACAAGCCTTGGCCATCCTTCACGACGACAGCCAGGTCGCACTGGTCATCACCGACCAGGGGATGCCCGGATTGTCCGGCACCGACCTTGCGCGCCAAGTGTCCGCGTTTCGACCCGATCTGCCGGTGCTGCTCGCGACCGGTTACCACGAGGTGCCGGAGGGCGACGAGTTGCGACTCCCGCGTCTGGCAAAACCGTATGACGACGACGCGGTGGCGAGGACCGTGACGAAAGCTCTCGCGTCATACTGATATCGACCGCAGCTTTTCCGTCGCTCCAAGACGCACGATCGGCGTTGCCGTTTGGGAGCAGCATCGGAGGCCGATGCAGCAAGCCAGAACACGCGCCGCAAACGGCTGGAGGCCTCGGCCGGAATCGAACCGGCGTGCAAGGATTTGCAGTCCTCTGCGTGACCACTCCGCCACGAGGCCCTTCCAGCGGCCTACCTACCGAGGCGGTTGCCGATCCGCAAGTCCGATGTCACGCGGTGCTGCAGCGGGTGCCTTCGAGGCTTTGACATCGACGTCGATCGTCCGTCGGCTTGCCCGCCAGCGCGACCATCTTACATCGCACCGCCGCCGCGCGCGTCGCACCAGCGCGATGTCGATCGACAGGACCATCAGTCCGAGCGGCAGCATCCAGAGGCCAAGGAACGGCAGGATCCAAAAGACCCCGCCGACCAGCAGCGCGATGCCGATCGCGATGCGCGCCATGCGGGACGCGGGCAGCGCGAAGGTGCGGCCGAACACCTCCACGCCCCGGCCGCGCATCCGAAAGAACGTCCGACTGTTCGTCCGCTCCGAGTTCATCATGCGCCTGCCGATCGACCGTTGCTCTCGCCCAGACATGGGAAGCGAATGCGAGGAGGATCGGCTTGTTCCAACAGTGAGTCGCGCGTTCGGCAAGGTCGCCCGTTTTCCTGTTTCCGGCGCCTTGGCAAACGGGACGGCCTTCGCTATAGCCTGCCCCCGTTCCGCTGGACGGACGTTGCCCGATAGCTCAGTTGGTAGAGCGTTCGACTGTTAATCGAATGGTCGCTGGTTCGAGTCCAGCTCGGGCAGCCAACCTTCTTCGTTAGAAACCCGTTCGGTCCGGACGTCGCCGACGGTGTCGTCCGCGAATGGCAGTCCTCGCGGGCCTCACGCCCTACGAGACGAGCGAAAGTTGCAGCGGCGCGGGTGTCGGCGCAATGCGGCTGGATGAGGTCCATCCGGTAGCGATCTCAGCGGTGGGCACCGTCGTCAGCGTGAACTCGTCGCCCCAGCGCAGCGCGTAGAGCGGACCCGAGCCGCCGAACGCGCGCCATTCCGCGACGATCGTGTCCCAGATCGACGGCGTCTCGTGAACGCGGCCAAGCAGCCACAACAGCCGCGACTTCCTGATCCGCGCCGATCCGTGCTCGCGGATATCCTGAAAAAGCGAATGCAGAAGTTCGGTGCGCACGCTTGTGTCTCCCCATGGGCTCCGTCCCCACACAAATGGTGCTTTGCGTCATAGAATACAACGGTTTGATCCGGTTTCCCGAACCAAAATTGTGCGCAACGAGCGTGGTCGGTCGACGCATCGTCTGGTCGGCTTCCGCGCCTCGCATACCTTGCCCTGCATAAGCGAAAACGGAGACCGACCCCGTCGTGGCAGCGCACAGGCCGAAGAACGAACCGCCGCCGATCGTCGTATGGTTCCGCAACGACCTGCGCCTCGACGACAATCCCGCGCTCGCCGAGGCGGCCGCGAGCGGGCGGCCGGTCGTGCCGCTCTTCGTGCTCGACGAGGAGACCGCAGGTGTCCGTCCCCTTGGCGGCTCGCACAAATGGTGGCTGCACCATTCGCTCGAATCGCTGGCGGCCGACTTGCGGCGTTTGGGCTCGGAACTCGTGCTCCGCCGGGGTCCCTGCACGACGGTGGTAAAGTCCATCGTCGAGGACATCGGTGCCGATGCCGTCTTCGCCAACCGACGCTACGCTAGGGCCGAGCGCGACGCCGACGCGGCCGTCGCGGCAGCGCTCGGCGAGACGGCGGAACTGCGTCTTTTTCATGCGAACGTCATCGTGGAGCCGGATGCCGTCGAGACGAAGTCCGGCGCGTATTTCAAGGTCTTCTCGCCCTACCGTCGCGCCGTGCTGGAGCAAGGGAACCCGCGCGATCCGATCGAGGCGCCGAAGACGTTGTCGGCGCCGTCGGGACCGGCGCCTCGCTCTGAAACGCTCGCCACATGGCACCTGCTGCCAGTGCAACCGGATTGGGCGGCCAACTTCGCCGCAATGTGGACGCCCGGCGAGCCGGCGGCGCGCGACCGTCTGCGCCAAGTGTGCCAGTCCGGGTTGGCGGGCTACCCGCAAAGCCGCAACCGCATGAGCGATGACGGGACCTCGCGCTTGTCGCCGCGCCTGCGCTGGGGCGAACTTTCGCCGTTCCGTGTCCGCAAGGAAGTCACGGACGCCGCCGAGCGCCGCACCATTCCGGCCGAGGATCGCGACAACTTCTTGAGCGAGCTCCTGTGGCGGGACTTCAACACGAGCCACCTGTTCCATTTCGAGGCGCTGCCGACCCGGAACTTCGACGCGAAGTTCGACGCGATGACTTGGCGACGCTCGCCGAACGACCTGCGTGCGTGGAAGCGCGGCCTGACCGGCTACCCGCTCGTCGACGCTGGGATGCGGCAGCTTTGGCGCTACGGCTGGCTGCACAATCGCGCCCGTCTGGTCGTCGGCTCGTTCCTGACGCGCGACCTCCTGATCGATTGGCGCGAGGGGGAGGCTTGGTTTTGGCACACGCTGGTCGACGGCGACCTCGCCAACAACACCGCACAATGGCAGTGGATCGCCGGCACCGGCGCCGATCCGCAACCGTTCTTCCGCATCTTCAACCCGGTCACGCAGAGCCGGAAGTTCGATCCGGCCGGCGCCTACATCCGCGAGCACGTGCCGGAACTCGCAAAGCTGCCGGACGACCTCATCCATGCGCCATGGGACGTGGATGAGAAGGCGTTGCGGCAAGCCGGCGTCGTCTTGGGGGAGACCTACCCGAAACCGATCGTCGACCATCGCGAGGCGCGCGACCGGGCGCTCGCCGCCTACAAGGCGATGCGCGCCTGACACCCCCGCTATGTACTTCCAAGGTGGGATTGTGCGCCGGCTCGCCGTCCTTGCCTTGGCCGAGGCGCGACAATAGGGTCCCGCGGCCCTGTTGCACTCGTTCCGCGTCGGCGTCGGTTTCATGTCAAAGCATCCCAACGTCCTCGCCGCGATCGGCAACACGCCGCTGATCCGCCTGCGGCGCGCGTCGGAGGAGACCGGCTGCGAGATCTACGGCAAGGCGGAATTCCTGAACCCCGGCCAGTCGGTGAAGGACCGGGCTGGGCTGTTCCTCGTGCAGGACGCCGAGCAGAGGGGCTTGCTGCAACCGGGCGGCATCGTCGTCGAGGGCACGGCCGGCAACACGGGCATCGGCCTGTCGCTCGTCGCGAACGCGCTTGGCTACCGGACGGTGATCGTCATTCCGGACACGCAGAGCCAGGAGAAGAAGGACGCGCTCCGGCTGATGGGCGCCGAGCTGATCGAGGTGCCAGCCGTCCCCTACCGCGACCCGAACAACTACGTGAGGCTCTCCGGCCGCCTGGCCGAGCAGCTCGCGCGGACGCATCCGCAGGGCGCGGTCTGGGCGAACCAGTTCGATAACACCGCCAACCGCGACGGCCACATGGTGACGACGGCGGAGGAGATCTGGGCGACCACGGGCGGCGAGATCGACGGCTTCATCTGCGCGGTCGGCACGGGCGGCACGCTCGCTGGGGTCGCGCAAGGGCTGAAGAAGCACACCGGCCACATCAAGATCGGCCTCGCCGACCCGATGGGTGCCGCGTTGTACTCGTTCTACACGACCGGCGAATTGAAGTCCGAGGGCTCCTCGATCACCGAGGGCATCGGCCAGGGCCGCGTCACCGGCAACCTCGAAGGCTTCGCGCCGGACTTCGCCTACCGGATACCCGACGACGAGGCGGTGCGGATCGTCTTCGACCTTCTGTCGGAAGAAGGCCTGGCGCTCGGTGGCTCGTCCGGCATCAACGTCGCGGGCGCGATCCGCATGGCGCGCGAGATGGGGCCGGGCCACACGATCGTGACCATCCTCTGCGACTACGGCAACCGCTACCAGTCGAAGCTCTTCAACCCCGACTTCCTGCGCTCGAAGGGCCTGCCCGTGCCGCCTTGGCTGGCCGCCACGCCGCCGCAGTTCGAGGTGCCGTTCGAGCGTCCCCCGGCATGACGACGATCAGGCGCCTTCGGGCGGGGCCGTCCGTCGCTCCGGCCGGTTGTCCGGTTCGCGGTCGGGCCTAGAATGGGGCGGACGATGCCCGGCACCCCTTTCCTCATCGCGCCCGAAGACTTGGCCGCCCGCCTCGGCGATCCGGACGTCTCCGTGATCGACGCTTCTTGGTACTTGCCGGCGCAGAACCGGAACGCTCGCGCCGAGTTCGAGGCCGCGCATGTCCCCGGCGCCGCGTTCTTCGATCAGGACGCGGTGGTCGCGCCGGGCTCGGCGCTGCCGCACACCCTCCCCCCGCCGGACGTCTTCGCCGACGCGGCGAGCGCGCTCGGCGTTTCCGAAACCGACACGATCGTCGTCTACGACGGTCTCGGGCTGTTTTCCGCGCCGCGCGCCTGGTGGCTGTTCCGAACCTTCGGCGTGCGCGACGTTCGCGTCCTGGACGGCGGCTTCCCGGCCTGGAAGGCGTCGCGCCTTCCAACGGAAAGCGGGTCGCTCCCGTGCGCGCCGAAGCAGTTCAATGCCCGCTTTGATACCGCCGCCGTCGTGCCGTTCGCTGCGATGCGCACGCTCGTCGCCGACGGCGGCGCGCCGATCGCGGACGCGCGTTCCGCGGAGCGGTTCGAGGGACGGGCGCCGGAGCCGCGCGCGGGCGTGCGGTCCGGCCACATGCCCGGCGCGCTGTCCTTGCCGTACACGGCGCTTGCCGATGGGAACGGCCGCCTGAAGGAGCCGGCGGCGTTGCGGGCGGTCTTCGCTGAGGCCGGCATCGATCCGAACGCGCCGGTCGTCACGACCTGCGGTTCCGGGATCACGGCCGCGGCGATCAACCTGGCGCTCGCCGCGCTCGGCAACGAGCGGACACGGCTCTACGACGGATCCTGGACGGAATGGGGCTCGACCTCGGACACGCCTGTCGAAGTCGGACCAGCGACGAGCCGGCGGTGAAGCGGCTCATCGAGGCGACCGTCACTTTCCTGGAACTGCGGGATCGTCCACCACCGATGCCGTTCCCGCTTGGCGACCAGCGCTTCGCGTTGCGCGAAGAGCCGGACATTGCGCTCGATCGCTACCGGCAGCTCTATGACGCCGTCGGTCGGCCGCATCATTGGACCTCGCGGCGGTTGGCCGACGACCTCCTCGCGAGGGAGATTCACGGCGAAGGCATGTCGATCCACGTTCTCGAAGCGGCCGACGAGCCGGCGGGCTGGTTCGAGCTTGAAGCCGGCCGCCAACGCGGCCGCACGCGGATCGTCCACTTCGGCATCATGCCGGCCTTCCGCGGCCGACGTCTCGCCCGGCCGTTGCTGGGCGGGGCCATTGAGGCGGCGTTTGCCACCGGCGCGAAGGTCGTGACGCTCGAAACCAACTCGCTCGACCACCCGGCCGCGATGCACCTATATCGCAGCGTCGGCTTCCAGCCGGTGAACACCCGCGTCGTCTCGACGCCGGCGATCGTGGACTGACGCGATGCGCAAACACAACCGCGTCGCGAAAGCGCTCGTCGCCGTCGTCGCGAGCCTCGTCGTGGTGCTCGGGATTCTGTGGGTGTTCGGACCCCGCGAGCCGGTCGACCTCGCCGTCCGGTTCGATGCCGCCCGCATCGGCGACGATCCGGTCGCCTACCTGGCGCAGGAGGAAGCGGGCGTTCCGAACCTGCGCCCGGATACGGCGAAGGAGATCGTCTGGGCCTACCCGACGAGCCGCGCGAAGACGCCGCTCGCGATCGTCTACGTCCATGGGTTCTCGGCCTCGAAGAACGAGGTCCGGCCGCTGCCCGATATCGTCGCGCGCGAGCTCGGCGCGAACCTCTACTTCACCCGCCTCGCCGGCCACGGCCGCGACGGCGCCGCGATGACCGAACCGCGCGTGCGGGATTGGGTGGAGGACTTGGCCGAGGCGGTGGCGGTCGGCCGGCGGATCGGCGAGCGGGTGGTCGTGGTCGGTCTGTCGACCGGGGCGACGCTGGCGGTGCTCGCCGGCAACGATCCGTCGCTTGGGGAAGACGTCGCCGGCCTCGTGCTGTTGTCGCCGAACTTCGGCGTCCGAAACCGTTGGGGCTTCGTGCTCGATCTGCCCTTCGCCCGGTGGATCGGACCAAGACTGTTCGGTCCGGACTGGGGCGCCGGCACTAGCGATCCCGAAGTCGCCGGCGTCTGGACCATGCGCTATCCGACCGTCGCGCTGCTCACCATGGGCGCGCTGGTGCGCGCGGTCCGCACGAGTCGCATCGAGGCGATCCGCCTGCCGGCGCTGTTCGTCTATTCCCCGCGCGACGCGATCGTCGACCCCGAGCGGACCCGGGCCGTCGCGGCTCGTTGGACGGCGCCGAAGGAGGTCGTGGAGATCGCCGACTCGGGTGATCCGAACCACCACGTGATCGCCGGCGACCTCTTGTCGCCGCAAACGACGAACACCGTCGCGGCCCGGATCGTCGACTGGGTCCGGCGGCTGCCGCCCGGCTGAGCGTCAGATCAGCAGATCGGCCATGATGCGGTTCTCGGTGATGTCTTGGAAGGCGGTGCCGCTTTCATCCAGCTTTTGGAAGAGCGCCGCGAAGTTCGCCGGGTCCTTCGTTTCGATGCCGATCAGGATGGAGCCGAAGTCGCGCGCGGACTTCTTCAGATATTCGAAGCGGGCGATGTCGTCGTCCGGCCCGAGGATCGCCAGAAAGTCCCGCAAGGCGCCCGGCCGCTGCGCGAGCCGGAGGATCAGATACTTCTTCAATCCCTCGAACCGCAGCGCTCGCTCCTTCACGTCCGGCAGGCGCTCGAAATCGAAGTTGGAACCTGAGACGACGAGGACGACGGTCTTGCCGGCGATCTCGGGCCTAAGGTCGTGGAGCGCGTCGATCGCGAGGGCGCCGGCGGGCTCGAGCACGATGCCCTCGACGTTCAGCATGTCGAGCATGGTGCGGCAGAGCCGTCCTTCCGGCGAAAGAACGACGTCGGCCGGCGACACGCCGCGCAGCGTCTCGAACGGAAGCCGGCCGATTTCGGCAACGGCGGCGCCGTCGACGAAGCCTTCCATCTGCCGAAGCTTGACGACCCGGCCCTCGATCAAGCTCGTGCGCAGGCTCGGCGCGCCTTCGGGCTCGGCGTAGCGGATCGCCGGCCGCGCTCCGGCGAGGCCGCCGACGAAGCGCGTCATGCCGGAGGCAAGGCCGCCACCGCCGACCGGCAGCACCAGCATCTCCGCCATCTCGTCGCCCAACTGCTCGAACACCTCCTGCGCGACCGTCGCCTGGCCTTCGACGATGTCGGCATGGTCGAAAGGCGGCACCAGTTCGGCGCCGGTTCCGGCGGCATAGGTCCTCGCCGCGGCGTAGCAATCGTCGAAATAATCGCCGACGAGCTCGATCTCGATGGCGTCGCCGCCGAAGGTCCGCGTCTTCTGGATCTTCTGCTGCGGCGTCGTGACCGGCATGAAGATGCGGCCCTGCAGCCCGAAGAAGCGGCAGGCGAAGGCGAAACCCTGCGCGTGGTTGCCGGCGGACGCGCAGCAGAAGTGCCCAGCGGCGGCGTTTCCCGCGATGCGCTTGCGCATGAAGTTGAAGGCGCCGCGGATCTTGTAGGAGCGGACCGGCGTCAGGTCCTCGCGCTTCAGAAAGATTCGCGCGCCGTGACGGGCGGACAGGTGCTCGTTGAGTTGCAGGGGCGTCGGCGGGAACAGGTCCCGCAGGGCGCGCTCGGCGCCGGCGACAGCGCTTCTGAAGTCGTCGTCGCTCATCGGTCCCGCCAAATGTTCCCAAGCTCGCCGGAGCCGTTCCGATGCGAAAGCGCTAGCCGGCGTCGCGCGGAAAGAGGCGACCGCGCTTCGAGCGAAGGCGAGACCCGGGTCGGAAACGTCACGCTCTAGTCGGACGCCCCGCCCTTGTCCACGCCATGCCGACCGGCACGGTCGGCGCTTTGCACGGCGCACCGCCCGTTTTAGAAGGGCGCGCGGAGCGGACGTGGCGGAACTGGCATACGCAGCGGACTTAAAATCCGCGGCCCTCGGGATTGCGGGTTCGAGTCCCGCCGTCCGCACCGCAGGACGGTCGTGTGAATTGGCTCACCGGACGGAGTTCGAGCGGAACGTCCGACTCGGGTGGGTCGAAACTTGGAATTGGCAAGCCGCGACCGCAAAAAATCGGCGCGACTGTGCCCGCCCGGCCGCGGTACGGCTTGGCGATCCGAACGTCTTGTGGAAGTGTCGCGTCGTCGTTCGTAGCGTCGGGTGTCCACCAGCCGTTGGGAGATACGGTCATGCCGGACAGCAGCTTCTTGTCGCGCAAGGTGGAAGCGGTCATTTCCATGCGCGTTCGCCCAGATGCCACGACCGAAGCGGACCGCGCAGTCTTCCTGATCGGACTGAAGCTGCAGAACCTCGCCCTCGATCGGTTGCGCGCCGCGCTCGCGCGCGAGGACTCGATCGTTCTGAAAGACGTTCGTCCCGACGCCGGTTGAGCCGACGCGCTCGCCGGCTCCGGTCCGAACCATCGTCAGCCGAAGAGCTTTGCCGCCGTTTCCGCGACAAGACGACCCTGAAAGCGGGCGCCGTCGAGCTCGATCTGGCTCGGCTGGCGGGATCCGTCGCCGTTGGCGATCGTCGTCGCGCCGTAGGGCGAGCCGCCGACGATCTGGTCGGTCGCGAGCTGGCCCTGGAACGAATACGGCAGCCCGACGATGATCATGCCCATGTGCAGCAGCGTCTTGTGGATCGAGAACAGCGTCGCCTCGTTGCCGCCGTGCTGCGACGCGGTGGACGACATCGCGCCGCCGACCTTGCCGGTCAGCGCGCCCTTCGCCCACAAGCTACCGGTGCGGTCCCAGAAGGCGGCCATCTGCGACGACATGTTGCCGTAGCGCGTTGGGCTCGCAATGATGATGCCGTCGTAGGCGACGAGGTCGTCCGGCTGCGCTTCCCGATGCGAGGTATCGATCTGGAAGTGGGACGCCTCCGCCACCTCCTTCGGCGCGGTCTCTGGCACGCGCCGCACGTCCGCGGTCGCGCCGGCAGATGCCGCACCCTCAGCGGCCGCGACGGCCATCTTCGCGGTGTGGCCGTAGCTCGAATAATAGAGAACGAGAATCTTCGCCATACGGGTCGCCTTCGCTTCAGGGATGAGACCGCCGACGCTCGTCGCCGACCTGACGGGCGCAGAAGATAGGGGCGCACCTGGGAAGGGAAGCCGGTGGCTGGCTACGGAGCGTCAACCCAGCGGCGACGACGGATCGCGCGGCCTCGACCGATTTGCCGAAGCGCCCGTCGCCGGTCATGGTGCGGCCATTGCTCGAGGTCCTGCTTGATGAGTCGCGTTCCATCTCCCACCGTCGCCATGCTCGCGATCGGCGACGAACTCCTGTCCGGGCGCACCAAGGACAGGAACATCGGCCACCTCGCCGAGATGCTGACGGTCGCCGGAATCGACTTGAAGGAGGTGCGGATCGTCGGCGACGAGCCGGCGCGCATCGCCGACACGCTGAACGCCCTGCGCCGCGCCTACGACTTCGTGGTGACCTCCGGCGGCATCGGTCCGACGCACGACGACGTAACGGCCGACGCCGTCGGCGCGGCGTTCGGACTGCCCGTCACGGAACATCCGGAGGCGCTCGACCGCTTGGCCAAGAGCTACGCCAAGCGCGGCATCGAGTTCACGCAGGCGCGACGGCGGATGGCGCGCATGCCGGAGGGCTCGAAGCTGATCGACAACCCGGTCTCCACCGCCCCGGGCTTCCGGATCGACAACGTCTTCGTTCTTGCAGGCGTCCCGTCGATCTTCCAGGCGATGCTCGACAACGTCCTGCGCGAGTTGCCGACCGGGGTTCCGGTACAGAGCGTCGCGGTACCGTCCCCGTTGCCGGAAGGCGCGATCGGGACGGCGCTCGCGGCCGTCCAGAAGCGGAACCCGAACGTCTCGATCGGCTCCTACCCGCGCTTCGACGGCAACACCTACTCGACCGAACTGGTGGTCCGTTCGCGCGACGACGAAGCGCTCGCCGCGGCGAAGGCCGAGGTCGAGGCGATGCTCGCCGACCTCGGCCGACCGGCTGCTTGACCCTCAGGCGAGGGTCTTCAGCGCGGCGGCGTCGAAGTCGCGCAAGGCTTCGCCGCTGCGGACCTTGCGCACCCAGTCCGGATCGGACAGCAGCGCGCGACCGACCGCGATGAGGTCGAACTCGTCGCGCTCCATGCGGCGGACGAGCTCCTCGAGACCGGCGACCCGCGAGCCTTCGCCGGTGAACGCGCCCATGAAGTCGCCGCCGAGACCGACGGAACCGACACTGATCGTCGGCTTGCCGGTCAGCTTCTTCGCCCAGCCGGCGAAGTTGAAGCCTCCTTCGCCGTCGATCTCGGGGAACTCCGGCTCCCAGAAGCGGCGCTGCGAGCAATGGAACACGTCGACGCCGGCTTCGGCCAGCGGCACGAGCCAGTCGGCCATCGCGTCCGGCGTTTCGGCGAGCCGCGCGGTGAAGTCCTGCTGCTTCCACTGGCTGAGGCGAAGGATGATTGGGAACTCGGCCGAGACCGCGCCCCGCATCGCCTTGACGACCTCGACGGCGAAGCGCGAGCGCTCCGGCAGGGTCTCGCCGCCGAAGCGGTCGGTGCGGGTGTTGGTCTTGTCCCAGAAGAACTGGTCGATCAGGTAGCCGTGCGCGCCATGGATCTCCAGCGTGTCGAAGCCGAGCCGTTCGGCATCGTGCGCGGCCTTCGCGTAGGCGGCGATCGTGTCGGCGATGTCGGCGTCGGTCATCGCCTTGCCGCGTCGGGCGCCCGGCGCGACGAAGCCGGACGGGCTTTCGATGCCGTGCTCCGGCTCCCATTCCGTCATGAAGCTCTTCACCGCGCCGACGTGCCAGATCTGCGGTCCCATGCGGCCGCCGGCCGCGTGCACGCCGTCGATCGCGCGCTTCCAGCCGGCCAGCGCCGCGTCGCCGTGGAAGAATGGGATGCTCGGCTCGTTCCGCGAAGCCGGCCGGTCGATCACGGTGCCCTCCGACAGGATGAGGCCGACCGCCGATTCGGCGCGCCTGCGGTAATAGGCTGCGACGTCGTCGCCGGGCACGCCGTTCGGCGAGAAGCTCCGGGTCATTGGCGCCATCACGATGCGGTTCGGGAGGTCGAGGGAGCCGATGCGCAGCGGGCGGAAGAGGGAGTCGACGGCGGCGTTCGAGGCGGTCATGCGGGATGGCTCCATTGGTGACGGAGCCACCGAGGTATATGTTGGATACTACCAGTCAAGAACGCACCGGAAACCTACCAGGTATCCAGAAGGAAACCGCCTTGCCCGACGACGCCTCCGCGATCTTCGTTGCGACCTGCCCCAGCCGCTTCCTGCTCGATCAGATCGCCGACAAGTGGTCCGTTCTGATTCTCGCCGCTCTGTGCGGCCGTCCGCTTCGCTTCAACGCGCTCCGGCGATGTCTCGACGGCGTGACGCAGAAGGCTTTGACGCAGGCGCTTCGCCGGCTGGAGCGCAACGGCATCGTCGAGCGGCGCGTCCTGGCGACGTCGCCGGTCTCGGTCGAATACGAGATCACGCCGCTCGGCCGGACGCTGCAACAGCCGTTCGAAGCGCTTTATCAATGGACGATCGCCTACGCTCCCGAGGTCGAGGCGGCGCGGCTGGCCTTCGACGCCCGGCGGGCAGCGTGATGCCGAAGCGGCCGCTCGGCAACGAGCGCTTGCGCGCCGCCGGCGGTTGCGCCTAAGCGCGTCGAAAGAACCAGAGCGGACGCCTCGCCGATGACGCCTGAAAAGTCCTTTCCCGTTTCCTGGGAACAGTTCCACCGCGACGCGCGCGCCCTCGCCTGGCGACTGGCCGGCGTGCGGACCGACTGGACGGCGATCGTCTGCATCACGCGCGGCGGGCTCGTGCCGGCGGCGATCATCGCGCGCGAGCTTGGCACGCGCCTCATCGAAACGGTCTGCATCGCCTCGTATCACGACTACGACGAGCAGGGCGACCTGCGGGTGCTAAAGGAGGTGAACGCGACGCTGCTGGAGAACGACGGGGAAGGCATCCTCATCGTCGACGACTTGACCGACACCGGCAAAACGGCCGGCATCGTCCGTGCCATGCTGCCCAAGGCGCACTTCGCCACCGTCTACGCGAAGCCGAAGGGCCGGCCTTTGGTGGACACGTTCGTCACAGAGGTCAGCCAGGACACGTGGATCTTCTTCCCGTGGGACCTCGGCCTCGCCTTCCAGGCGCCGCTCGGCAGGGATACGGCCGGGTAGGAAACCGGCCTCAGGAGACTGACGGGGCCGCGTAGGCGTTCGCCACGCGGCCGGCGAGGCCGTTAGCGGAACCTTCAATTCTCATGGTCGTCTTGTTCGGTCGCAAGCCTGCGGGAGACCGGTTGCGGACCGGAGAAAGTTCGTTCGTTCCGACCGCAATCGACGGGCGATCGCGCGGGTCGAATCGATCCTCGTCGCGAGGACTCGTTTTCGAAGGCGAGTCGAGTCAAAACCCGCCAAAGCACCGGTGTTGCAGTGAATAACGCGTGAACAACGCAGGTCTGTGGATAACCGTTACTCGCTCGGAACCTTGGAAAGGAGCGCGGCTTACGCTGTTCCAGTGGGCAACGGGGCACTTCGACGTTTAGGATAACTTGAAGTTTCCGGAGCTGGGCTGGACGGACGGGTCACGATCGCGTAGTCTACATCTAGTAGCCGCGACGCAAGTTAGGCACTACATATCGGCAAATCGGTGCGATCGTCCGACGCTGAAGGGATTCGGCGATGGGAGAACCGCGTCCGCCCGCCGGCGCAACGGGAAGGTTCGGACTGATGGGCATGCACATCGAACGCCGCTACACGAAAGCTGGCGAGAGCGCCTACGCCGCGGTCGAGTTCCGCAAGGCGACCAGCGAGATCCGCAACCCCGACGGCTCGGTGGTCTTTCGCCTCGCCGACATCGACGTGCCGGCGCAGTTCAGCCAGGTGGCCGCCGACATCCTGGCACAGAAATACTTCCGCAAGGCCGGCGTGCCGAAGGCGTTGAAACGCGTCGAGGAGAACGACGTGCCGTCCTGGCTCTGGCGTTCGGTCGCCGACGACGCGGCCCTGTCGACGGTGCCCGAGGGCGACCGCGACGGCTCCGAAACCGATGCCCGCCAGGTCTTCGACCGGCTCGCCGGCACCTGGACCTATTGGGGGTGGAAGGGCGGCTACTTCGCGTCGGAGGACGACGCCCTCGCCTTCCGCGACGAGCTTGCCTTCATGCTGGCGACGCAGAAGGTCGCGCCGAACTCGCCGCAGTGGTTCAACACCGGGATGCACTGGGCCTACGGCATCGACGGTCCGGGCCAGGGCCACTTCTACGTCGACTACCGGACCGGGCAGCTGACGCGCTCGTCCTCCGCCTACGAGCATCCGCAGCCGCACGCCTGCTTCATCCAGTCGGTCGGCGACGACCTGGTGAACGAGGGCGGCATCATGGACCTTTGGGTCCGCGAGGCGCGCTTGTTCAAATACGGCTCCGGCACCGGTTCGAACTTCTCGGCGCTGCGCGGCGAGGGCGAGCGGTTGTCCGGCGGCGGCAAGTCCTCCGGCCTGATGAGCTTTCTGAAGATCGGCGACCGCGCGGCAGGCGCCATCAAGTCCGGCGGCACGACGCGCCGCG
>CAXUCL010000007.1:35535-40092 GCA_964249395.1 uncultured Rhizobiaceae bacterium | reverse complement strand
GCAACTTCCTCGCCGCGGTCCTGCTCGCCTCAGCCCGCATCTGGTTGCGTAAGGTTGCGGCAGGTTGAGTCCACGCTCTAGGCGACTCCTTACGCGCTTACGACGCATCCGCGTTTGAAATCGAGCGCCCAGTCTTTGGCAAAGTCTATCACCGTTTACGACAGCATACTGCGAAAACAGGGCCATATGCGACGTACAAAACTTCGAACATTTGCGGCCACGCCCGCTGAATGAACGGCCGGTTTTAGGCACTGGACCGCGCAGCGGGAATGACCGGATGTGGGCGGGGGCTGAAAGGCGGCTTCTGCCCGGCCGCCGCTTCGAAGCGAACAGTCCGCTATCGGCCCAAAGCGGTTTTGCAGCGAAAACCTCCTACGGTCGAGCGTTGCAACGCTCACCGCACCGTACGAAAGCACCGCCGCACTTCGTCCACGAAGATCGCGGGCTGCTCGAACGCGCCGAAATGGCCGCCGCGCTCGGCGACGCTCCAGTGAACGAGTCGCTTCAGGTACCGCTCGGCCCAGCGGCGCGGCCCGCGTGTTGTGTCCTGCGGAAAGACGGTGACGCCGACCGGCAGATCGATCGTCTCCGCCAGCATCGCCTCGTTCATCGCCTCCCAGTAGAGCCGCGCCGCGGACGCGCCGTTGTTCGTCAGCCAGTAGAGCATGACGTTGTCGAGGATCGCGTCGCGTCCGAGCAGCGCCTCGACATCTCCATCGTGATTGGACCAGGCATGGAGCTTCTCGTAGATCCAGGCAAGCTGCCCGGCGGGTGAGTCGGCGAGCCCGTAGCCGAGCGTTTGCGGGCGCGTCGCCTGCTGCTGTAGGTAGCCGAGCTCGCCTCGGAAGCGCTTGGCCGCGTCGAGCGCCGCTTGCACCTCCGAGTCTGGATTGCTCTCGTCCTCCAGCTCGTGCCGGACGGTCAGCGTGTTGAGATGGACAGCGCGGCAACCCGACGGTGCCTGCCTGGCCATAACGGTCGCGACGACGGCCCCCCAGTCGCCTCCCTGCGCGACGTAGCGCTGGCCGTAGCCGAGCCGGTCCACGAGCGTCGCCCAGGCGGTCGCGATGCGCGCCGCGTTCCAACCCGTCTCCGTCGGCTTATCGGAAAAGCCGTAGCCCGGCAGCGAAGGAAGCACGAGGTGGAACGCGTCGCCGACATCGCCGCCGTGCGCCGCGGGGTCGGTCAGCGGGCCGACCACTTTGGCGAACTCGATCACCGAGCCCGGCCAGCCGTGCGTCATGATCATCGGCAGCGCGTCCGGCACGGGCGAGCGAACATGCAGGAAGTGGACGCCGAGACCGTCGATCGTGGTGCGGTGCGAGCCGAAGCCGTTCAGCATGCGCTCGCAGCGCCGCCAGTCGTAGCCGTCCTGCCAGTAGGCGCAGAGCGTCTGCACCTTCGCCAGCGGCGCGCCCTGGCTCCAGTCGCCGACAGTCTCGGTGTCCGGCCAGCGCGTCCGGGCGAGGCGCTCGCGGAGGTCATCGAGCGCGGCGTCGGGAACTGCCAGCGGGAACGGCTCGATCGCGCCGGCGGCAAGGGTCACGACGCGGTTCCGCCATCGCTGCGTCCGGCGAAGGCTTCCCTCGCAAGGAGCGGGTTCGAGTATTCACGGAAGGCGGCAATTCGGCCGTCCCGCAGCGCGACCACGGCGACGTAGCGCTGATGGAAGCGGACGCCGGCGGCTTCCGCCTGGACGGTGCCGTCGTATTCGAGGACGAGCGTGCCGTCCGTCGCCTGATGCAGCGCGCGGAGCGCCATCGCCTCCAGCGTCACGTGGCCGCGCAACTGCTCCATATACGCCGCGATCGCTGCCCGGCCCTCAACCCGGTCGCCTTCCGCCGTCACGCCGTAGGGGATCTCAAGCACCGCGTCGTCCGTGAACAGGTCGAGATAGTCGGCGACACCCGGCGCCAACCGGCGCCCGAGTGCGTCCACCAGCAGTCGCTTGTTGCCGTCCAGGAACGGAAAGGTCGGCGCGCTCATGAAGGAACCGTCGCGTTCATCGGGCAACCCTTCCGTTTCGATGTTATGCGCAGTCTCGACGTTGCCGTTCCGAGCAGAGCGGATCGTCCGCACGCTGTGAGAGCGACCGGACGGAAGCATGACATAGCCGGGCATGTCTATCTTCCCAACCGTTGTACGAAGATGTGCCTTTACATGCTGAGCGCCTGGCGCGCGTCGTCGCTCTACACCGATCGCGAGCGCGCCGCTCTGGCCCGGGCCGAGGCGCTGACCTGGATCGCGCAAACGGGGGCGCCGGACGCGGACTACGCGCTTCCCAAGGCGAAGTTCACGGAGGTCGAGCAGGTGAACCTGACCTTCGCAATCGGCACGATCAACGTCTGGAACCGTCTTCAGGTCGGCTTCCGCGCGCTCCCTCTCGCGGACGCGCCCCGTGTCGCCGCCTGAGGACGCGACGGGCGTCTTCGAGGCGCAGCGGTCGCAGTTGCTGCGCCTCGCCCACGATAGGAGGCGATCGCAGCCAAGCCATCTTCCAAGCGTAAATTCGAAAGGTAGGTGGCCAGCGTGGCACCGGTTCGATTGTGGAACAGCCACGCGAAATAAAAACTTGCCTACACCCACCGTGGCCACAAGCGCGTCGAGGTTCGGAAACGCGCAACCAGCCTATGGCGTTCACCGTCACCGCCGAGCACGACCGGCAGCTCAAGGTTTGGAAAGCGCTCCGGCGCTCGCCCTACCGGCAGGCCTACGAGATCCGGCGCATGCCGACCGAGGGCGCGGTGCGCGCCACCGATCGCCGCGTCCAATTCATTCGACTCGAAGCCTATCGTCCCCGAAAGCTGTCGATCCAGTTTCGCTCTACTGCAGCCAAACAGGCAGCGTCCGGTTTAAGCTTTCGCTCTTTTAAGTTGGAGAGTCCATACAACTGATCGCTGTGTTTCGCGTCTCATCAAGCTGACGCCAATCCTGGACCTTCTGCGAGATCGCGCTTCGGTCGAGCGTGGTGACGATCGGCTCGGCGGTCGCGAAGCCCGCGCGAGCCACCCGCTCGCTCACCCGGCCGCACGCTCCGTTCGGTCGAAGACAATGGGTCCGTCTCCGCGAGCCCACGCGGTTTTGTGACTCTGTCCTTCGTTCTGTTTGGAAGGAACCTCGCTCTCCTGCCGGGGATTGACCCAACCCGACAGGAGGCTCGCATGCCGCAATGGATCGAGGCCGGGTTGTGGGGTCTCTTTGGCGGCTCGGCTCTGGTGCTGGGCGCGGCGGTCGCATGGTTCGTTGCGCTGCCGCAGCGATTGATCGCTGCCGTTATGGCGATCGGCGCTGGCGTCCTGATCTCGGCCGTCGCCTTCGACCTGATGGACGAAGCGTTCGAGAAGGGCGGTTTCGACTCGACGGCGGCGGGCTTCCTTGGCGGCGCAGTCGTCTACACCGCCGCGAACCTCGTCGTGTCCCGCCGCGGCGCCCGGCATCGCAAGCGGTCCGGCTCCCAAACCGGCGAGACGCAGACGGACGCTTCGGAAAGCTCCGGTCTCGCCATCGCGGTCGGCGCGTTGCTCGACGGCGTTCCCGAGTCGATCGTGATCGGCGTCAGCCTCCTCGGCGACGAAGGCATCAGCCTGGTGACGGTCGCCGCCGTGTTTCTGTCGAACGTCCCCGAAGGCTTGTCGAGCGCCGCCGGCATGCGCAAGGCCGGGCGGTCGGCCGCTTACGTCTTCGGCGTCTGGACTGCGATCACGGCGGCGTCGGGTCTGGCTGCGGTGTTCGGCTTCGTTGCGCTGGCCGGCGCGAACCCCGAACTCGTCGCCGCGACAACCGCCGTCGCGGCGGGCGCGATCCTCGCCATGCTGGCGGACACGATGATCCCGGAAGCCTTCGAGTCGACGCACGACTACGCCGGCCTCATCACCGCGATCGGCTTCCTCGCCGCCTTCGTTCTCACCAAGCTCGGCGGCTGATCGGCACCGGGAAGCGCGACGAAAGCAGGTGCGAAGAGGCAGGCGGGGGCGGCATCAAGACCCCGCTCCCAGGTCCTGCATCACCCCGTAGCGCACCAGCATCCGCGCCCAAAGCGTCAGCCGCACCCACTTCGTGCCGCCCCATCCGACCCTAGCCGCGACCAGCTTGCGCTCGAACAGTCGCGTCGCCGCTTGCTTCTCCGCCTTCGTCAGCTCGTCCGCCTGCAGCCTGCGTGGTCCTAGGTCCGGTCGTTGGGGCCGAGGCGGTCGAGAAGCACCAGCTTGTCCGCGCAGAGGTCGATGAGGCAGAGCGGCATCACCAGGTCACTTTGTTTGTCCGGTTGTCTTCAACTCGCGGCCGCGCTCTGTCAAGCAGAGCAAAATCCACCTGTCCCAGCCCTCGCTGTAGTCGGCGAGGCCATCGATCCATAGGGCCTCCCAGACCCACAGCTCGGCCACGCTGAACCGGTGCGACGGGACGCCGACATGGTCCTCTTCCGGGTAGCCGTCGTCGAGGCGCTTGAGGACGTCGATCTCCGCGGCCGGCATGTTGCGCAGCCGGATCGTCATTCGCCGTCGTCCGCCCCGTCCCGCCGCTCGCCGCGCGCCGCGCGCCGCGCGCGACGATCGCGAG
>CAXUCL010000007.1:0-35525 GCA_964249395.1 uncultured Rhizobiaceae bacterium | reverse complement strand
GAGCGCGCCGTCGGGCAAAGGACGCTGCAGGCTCGACGCTTTTTTCCAGTTCGCCCGCAGCCAAGCGTCCATCTCGCCCGGTTCGGTGAGGATTACCGGCAGGGCTTTGGGGTGAACGGCGCCGACTTTCTTGTTCGGCTCGGTGGTGAGGAACCCGTAGGCGTCGACGGTGATCTCGCCATCCTTCACCTTCCGGGTGAAGGTCCATTGCGTCCAGATGCCTGCGAACACCATCAGCGACCGCTCGGCGGCGGCGGCGAACCAGACCGGCACCTTCCGGCCTGCCACCGTGTCGTATTCCGGAAACCTCGTCAGCGGGACGAGGCAGCGGTGCTCGGGTCCCAGCCAGCGCCGCCAGTGCGGGCTCTTCGTGTTGCGGATGTTGGTGACGCCGGGATCGGTCTTCTTGCCCGCAATCACGTTCGGGGGCGAGGGCATGCCCCAGCGCGCCATCGCCAGCTCTCGCGTCCCGTCCGCGGCCGTGCGGACGATCGGCGCCTCCATGTCCGGGAACACGGCTGGCAACGAGCGTAGGTTGCCGGCGCTGTTTCGCGTCGCGCGCACGAAGTCGCGGATCGCGGCTTGGCCCCTGGTGACGGCGTAAAGGTTGCACACGGACGGAACGATGCCGGATCGGGGCTGCGGAGTCGATGCCCCGAGCCCAGAGACGCGCTTGCCGCGCCGTTCACCCCATCGCCAGGACGATCGCCTGGAGGATGGTCGCGCCGCCGATCGGGGCGACGAGCAACAGCATCACGACGACCACCAGCGCGAGGATCGTCCGCTCCTCGCGATCCGACACGGCGCGCTTGCGCGGTTGGGGTGCCGGCTCGCCCGGCGGCCACCAGTGCTGATTGAGATACATCGCTCCTACGGTAACGCCCACCGATGATCTGTCGAGCGTCGCCACCGCCCCCGTGCGCCCGGCGGGGTCGTACACTGCGTGATCCGCTCGCGCGTCACCGCTTCAAGCAGCAGGTGGGAGGCGCGAGCCGTGTTCCGGCAGGCTCGGCAGCGCCACGTCCGTTCCTCGATCTGCGCGCCGGGCGGCAGGTAGCCGCGAAGATTGCGCGCGGGCAAGATCGCCTCGCGTCCGCACCGGCAAACGACGCGGATGCCGAGGTTGCGGCGGGACGCCTCGGCGAAGTCCCGGATTGCCTGAACCATCGCATGCTGTTGCCGCTCGTTGCCGACGACGGGAACAGAATAGGAACATTCTCTCGACAGCTAGGATTGAGGTCGGCATGATGCCTTAGCGAATCACGGAAGGGAGTCATGTGGACTACAGCCGAGCGAGCCTTCGATCTGCCTATCTCGGACGACATCGACGCTTCGATCGATGAAGTGCTGCGGCTGTCCGGCGAGGACCCGCGCGAGGCGCTGCGCGCGCTGATCCTCGGTCAGCGCTCGCTGCAGGAAGCCTACGCCGGGATGATCTCGGCCGGCTACGTCAGGCGGCGGCCGGACTGATCACGCCGCGATCGTCGAACCGTCAGTGGCAGTAAACCATGCCGGCCTTTCGATCCATGTGGCAGCGTTGACCGGGCGGCGAACTCTTCCGGTATCCGCCGCCAACCCTGAGCGTGCCGGCAACGCGAGCGGGGAACGCGAACTTTGCGCCCATCTCGGTCATCCAGTCGCTGTGCAAACGATCCTGAAAGCGGCCGTGTCTAGCCTTAGTAAGCATGCGAGTGCATGGGGGACGGTTGCCACGATCACCATTACGAAGCTTTCTGACGCATAAAAGCGTCCGCTGACGACACGCTCGACTGTCCGGTCACTTCGAGATAGGTCCGGATCTTAGGGGATTGAAGCGATGTTCCGAAGACGCCGTGACGAGACCTTGCGGGACGACGTCTACCAAAGCGCGACTGCATATTACGGCGATCTGCGCCGAGGAATGCGTGAGAAGGCGGATCACAACAAGCTGGAAGCGCAAGGGTGCTTCGCTGCCGGCATCGGATGCACGCTGGTCGCCCCATTGTTCGTTACGCTGGGCGATGGCGTATTACTTGGAAAGGTTGTGCCCGCGACGCTGTCGGTTGTCGCGGCTGCCCTGACCACTTGGCCTTAGGTCCGCAAGCCGCATCGCCTCTGGATCGTCTATCGTCGCGCCCAGCAAGAACTCGAGCGGGAGAAGAATCGCTTCGATCACGGTCTGGGTGACTACGGCGGCGACAAGGACGCCCGCGAGAAGATGCTGGCCCTCCGCGTCAGCGACATCGCCTTCTGGGCTCACGAACAGTGGGAAGGGCTTGTGCCGGAGCCTGACATGCTTGCAACGGGTCCGGCAAGACCAATTACGACACAAGTACGCGACGATACCGATGCGACCGCAGATCGCCCAATCGCCACTCAAGACCCGCTACGGTGAGTTCGCGCTCCATGTCTTTGCGTGGTCGCCGAACGAGCAAGACAACGTATTGGTGCTCGTCTCCGACTTCACGGGGCGTATCCCGATCGTCCGGATACAGAGCGCCTGCTACACCGGCGAAATCTTTGAGAGTCTGGGCTGCGATTGCCACTGGCAGCTGGAAACGAGTTTTGCACACATCCAGGCAGAGGGTGGCATATTCATCTACATGCTTTGCGATGGACGCGGCGCCGGACTGCTGACAAAGATCCGCGGTATGCGCATCACGGCTGAGGAAGGCCTGGACACAGCGGACGCCTACAAGAAACTAGGCTCTCCGCGCGAGTACGAGCGTGCGGCGTACGTGCTGAAGCACTTCGGCGTCGAGGAGTGCGTGCTGCTCACAAACAACGCCCGCAAGATAAGCGGCCTGGAGTCCAACGGCCTGCGGGTGACGCGGCGCCGCCTTGAGAGCAGGGCCACTCCAGAGAACCGGGCCTACCTGCACGCCAAGGCGAGCAAGCTCGGTCACCTGTTCGAGCAGTTCGGATCGGAGAGCTAGGCAGCACCGTGGATCGGCGTGCGGCCGGGCCGTTCGGCGTCGATCAACTCGTGCATTGATGGCGCGTGCCTGCAGGTGTGCGATCCTGGGATGAGGTGTAATGGATCGAGTTTGAAAGTGCTCGACGAGTTCACCCGTAAGTGCTTGGCCATCACCCGGATCGACCGGAAGCTGCGAACCTCGTTCAAAGGCCCATCTAGCGCGAGGGCGAGATCGTGCGTCTAATCGCGCACCAATTCACCGACCTGTAAACGAGTTCGCCAGCGTTAGGCTAAGGGGACGGGCGAGAAGGGTCGGCAGCGCGAGCCCGGACGGCACCGACGTCGGGTTTTACACGAACATCAACGCGGACATCGTTGGACCCCGTCCGCTGGCACCTGGTATACCGCCAGCCAAGGTCATGGCCGACCCCAACCGTCATATCGACGAGGTCAGAGTAAGGACGCAAGATTTCCGCTGGATCGTAAGCTGCGACATTGCCGATGTCACGTCCATACTATCATCGGTTGAACTCCGTGCTTCGGTATGAGAGGTTCGACAAAGGATGGAACGTATCACCGAGGCGGTAAGCGTCGCATCTCGTTGGGGTCAGTTTGCAACCACAGAAGCTTGTCTACGTCACCGGTGCGCCAGCTGCTGGCAAGAGTTTCACGCTTAGGCTGCTCGTGGATCGTGTGCCCAACTTGCAAGTCTGGGAATACGGTGCCCGTCTCACCGAGTTTCTTAACGCCCGTGGAGCCCCATTACTTAACCAGGTCGAACTTCGGGCGAAGTCGAGTAGAATTGCCTCCCCCGAGGATATAGCGGCGCTAGACGATCATCTGTTGCAGTGGGCTTCAGAAACGAGAGCCAAAGCCCATGCATTGATCGACACTCATCCGGTGACGAAGGAAACCTATGGTTTTCGCGTCACTGCCTTCTCAGCCGAACGTATCCGTGAGCTTTCCCCCAACGAAATCTGGCTCTTCTGCACCGCCCCCGAGGTGACATTGGAGCGGATCGCACGTGACCCTGCCGGTCGACCTGCAGTGACGCTCGAAGAGGCGAGGATGCACAGTTTAGCCCAGGCATCCGTCGCGTGCACGTTCGGCGTGGCGGCTGGATGTCCCGTCTACATGTTCGACACCGACGTCGATCAGGATCAGCTGGTCGAGAAGCTGGCGTCGCGCCTACTCGCTAGATGACTGAGAGGAATGGGAGAGATGAGAATACAGGTCGATCTGCAGACCGCAGTGAACGCCGTATCCGACGTCGTCCAGAACAGACCTCGGCCGATCCGAGAGTTCGACCAGATACATATGAAGGTCGGCGACATGGTGATGCAAAGCGAGATCGTAGCTTCGTGGGCCGATGGGAGGAGGCTCGCGTTCATCGGCGACGGTGATGCGATCAGCGTCTGCGTGGCCTATCTGCGTCACCGGGAAGTGTTCAATTTCGGACCGACCCGTATCACCGTCTTCGACTTCGACGAGCGGACCGTGCAGTCCGTCAACCGGTTTGCCGACACCGAGCGCATGGAACATCTCGACGCGAAGCTCTACAATTGCCTCGACCCCTTCCCGGAGCTCGCGAAATACGACTGCTTCTACACGAACCCGCCCTGGGGCGCCTCTAACAACGGAGAAAGCGTGAACGTCTTCGTGGATCGTGGCATCGAAGCCATACGCGGTAGCGGAGAGGGTATGGTCGTGATCGCGGACGACGACGAGCTCGATTGGCCGAAGACGGTGCTCGCCAATGTGCAACGTCACGCTTCTGCCAACGACTTCTTCGTGTCCAAAATGCAGCGGAAGCTGCACACCTACCATTTGGACGACGCGCCGGACCTGCGATCCTGCAACCTGTTCCTCACTTCCTTACCCGGCAGACCGGCGCAGGTCGGTCCGAGTCGTCCGATCGCGCCAGAACGATTGGTCAACTTCTACGGTCTAGGGCAGGCTCCGACCGTCAAATATGTCAAGGAGAGGAAGAGGCCCGACTACGGCAAGGCCGCGGATGATGAGTATCTCGTTGAATATATCGAGGACGTCCAGCCATGAACGAGATTGTCAGACCGGGAACTGGATTGCTGTTCATGAAGGTCGGTACGCACGCGAAGGAGGGGTTGGACGCGATCATCCACCGGAAGATGGACGAGATCGACAGGGCCGGGTACGCGTTGTGGGGCTATGGTGGGAACACCTGTCACCCGACCACGATGGTGCAGCCCTTCGCGAAGACCTTCGCCGCGCAGGGTGCTCCAATTCGTCTCGTCATGGAGCCGATGACGTCAAACCATTTCGCCGAACAGCTCGAGGCGGCGGAATGCTCGGACGACAACGTGAACTGGTCGGCCATACCCGACGACATCCGCGTGCTCGGGTCGCGCTACGCCCTCGTGATCGACGACTTGAGGGAGGTCGACGCGACCTTGCCGCTCGATCAGGTGCGCGTTCCAGTCGGCCCAAGCACGGGACGTATCGGAAGTAAATACATCAAGGGGAAGGTCGACAAGGCCTGTTTCGAAGTGCTCGCAGCCCCGATCCCACAGAACAACCAGGCTCCGGTCGAGCGCAGGATCGGCTGGGTCGCAACCCTACGACCCCCGTATGCAGTCTTCCTCCGCAACTTCCGCCCGGAACGGGTCTCCGTCCTCGACGAGCAACCTTCCGGTCTCCAACCGTAGGGCACCTATATAGCTTGCCAGCGCTTGTCGCACCTCAGCGGCATCCAACTCCGTCCGCGAGCACTGAAAGCAAATGGAGATTGCTCGGTCGACAGCCGTCGACCGACAAATCGCCAGTCTCAACCCGACCGGATCGACGCGCTCCACCATCATCGCCAGGATCTGCTCAAGGCACACCAGTCGGCACGCGAGACATGGTAGGACGACGCTGATCGCTTTTGCTGCCCTCTTGTCGCCGCTTGCGAGCATCCGTCCCCGCCGAGTCAGAAGCATCGCCATCAGCTGACTCTCCCCCGTGTCGAACGAAAGATTTGCGCGAGTAGCCGACGCCTCAAGGTCGGCGGCCAACTCAACCTCCTCGCCCGTCGGCTCGAGTTGGCGAACCTGGTCGAGTACAACGTCGATTTGGGATCGAACTGACGGTAATCCGAAGACGTCTCGCGAGCGCTTCACGCGCGAGGCGATTGTATGGCGTGCGATCGCCAAGATAGCCGGCAGGGTTTCGTCGATCGTCGTCAGTCGTATAAGTTCTGGACCGACGCCGTAGGCGCAAGCTTTCAGAACGACGTCGTTGTCTAGGTAGATCCCGTCAGCCATCGGATAGATCCAGCAGTTTTCGGACGAAATCCTGCTCGTCGCTACCCATGAGACCCCAGTCCATTTCCCGATTGGCTAATCCGTTGACCGCTTTCCAGAGCCGGGTGGGCTTGCCGTAGATGAATTTGAGGGCCGTCATGACGACGGGCCAGTTGCGTTGCTGATGTCCGATGCACAAGGCAAGCGTCCCGGGTTCGATGCCGAGCCCAGGACCTGCCCGCAGCACGGCCGCAGCCAGCGAGGGGGCGTTGTAGGTCGCCAGTCCCATGTCGATATCTGGCTGCGGTGATCCGGTTAGAAGCGTCAGGGCATATGCGTCGGCTTCTAGTTCCTCCCTGTCCCGGTCCATCGCCGCGACCGGATCTTCCACGTCGATTAACGCTCCACCCGAGCTGACGTGGCCCAAGGCGAGGTGGCCGATCTCGTGAGCCAACGTGAAGGCGGCTGAAGCAGGGTAGCTTGCATCCCGCCCCAGCATGATGGCCCCCGCCATCGCCTCGGCGACGACCATCGCGTGCATTGCCTTCGTTTCTAACGGAAATACCCTCAAGTGGACGACTGGGACCGCGAAACTCCAGCTCAACATTGCGAGCGTCGGTAGGTCGACATACTGTCTGATCTGCAAGATGTCCGCTCGAAGTTGCTCGGCCCTAACACCGAGGAAGCCCCTTCCGGAGGGTACGCCGCGGGTGAGAATGCGACCGACCGAAACCGCGAACGAACTGAGGACCTGCTGCTGCTCAAGCGTCTCGGCACCTAGATGCTTGAAGCGGGCATGATCCTTCCAGACGAACTCCACACGTTCGCCTAACAGGGGTTTCGGCTCGAGGCCGAGCCTGCGTGCGAGGGCGAACCGCAGTTCAGCACGAGCCGACGGGCTCTGCGACAGTTCCTCCGTCCACCAAGTCGGCCACGCCGCCGAGACGATGCGACGGCTCAGGCCGGCTTCCTGTAACCGCCGCCGAAGCTTCGACTCCTCCCCGTTCGCCTCATCCACGGTCAAACCTCACGAAGGTGCAAGGGAAGGAACCGGCCCCGGCGGACGTCCGAGACACTAGAGCAAGGTGCCGGTTCTAAACTCCCGCCTCACGCCGTTCGGGAGTCGGTGAAGATCCCGCACAAACTCGTTCCAATCTGAGGAGTCGCCGACGAACTCCGAGATTAGTCGGCCCTGGTCGGCTGCCAGCGCTACGGGATCGACCAACCGCACCCAGTAGCCGTCCGTAAGCGAGGCGACGATGTTCGCCTCATAGTCCGACAGTTCACCGGGTTCGGCCACCTGCCTGAGGAGCGCGGTCACCTGTGATGCCCCGACGGGCCCACTCGCTCCACCTACGTTCCGATACGCGTTGGGATCGAAGGCAGTCCCGCGACGGATCGACAACGGGACCTCCGATCGGCATATTAGCGCGTAATGCCTCGTTTTCTCTCCGCTCGCACTATCGCCTCGACTTGTCACCAAGACACCATCCGGCATGTCGCGCAGGACGCCGAACTGATCGACGTAGGATCGCCAAGCCACTATCCGTGCAGGTACGAGATCCGCAACCTTTGGTTTCGACTTCATTATGGAGAAGATCACCGGCACGGAAGTCCCAAGACGTGCCAGCGCGTTGATGGACGTCGCCGGAGCATTGCCTACGCCCCACATGAACAGCCCGTTGCAGGCCACCCGTTCACGTTCCTTTCGTGCGACGATCGTCTCCAGCGCTTGGCCAGCTTCGGCCTGCATCCTTGTCCAGCATACGTAACGGGCGTGCTCTGACGCTGCGCCGGCTTTTGGCCCCTGCCAGACCGTGCGTTTCGAAACCGCAATCATCAGTCACCCCTGTCAGTGGGGACAATGGTCGCACGCCGTGCCTCCGAACCGGGGAATTGGGTCAATCTATCAAATATTACAGTTAAGATCCACACATCGTCCACAGGATGCCGAAGTTGGATGGTGTGGGACGATACACACCGGACTACTTCTTTCCCGGTGGTGCCGGTTTGGTCGGGAAGTGTCGCGACGAGCTCTGGTCCCATGACGTGAACATAATCGTTCGGGCAAGAACGCTCATCGGACGTCGAGAAGGCCGATAAACTCCGTCCATGATCGAACCGGAGTCGTGTCGCCGAAGAGCCTAAGCCACACACTCGAAAAGGCTTTAGACTATTGCCTGCACTCGATGTTCAACGTCCACAATGGATCGTGCACGAAGGGCAGCTTTCCGCATCGAACGTCCGGAAGCGGACAGGCAGCTTCCGGCCCGGACGAGAACTGAAAGTAGTAGCCGCTGAGGTCTGGAAAGCGGAACGTCTGGTTTGGAGTGTGCGTCGACGATAGCCGCGTTGCTACCTCGCCTATCGTTCCATGTTGGCCATCCATGTGCCGAGCATGGCGGTGCCCGCGTCTTTCAGAGGTCTGGCGTATCGTCCCGCGTCCGCCCGCAGAGCCGTCGGGTCGACTCCGGCGGCGCCGAGCTCGCAGGCGTGGCCGAGCAGCCAATGCTCGAACTTCAGCGCGAGCGGCTCGGCATGGAACTGAAGTCCGAGAACGTTTGGGCCGCGCGAGAAAGCCTGGTGGCGGCAGAGCGGGGTTGAGGCGAGGAGGTCGCAGCCGTCCGGCAGATCGAAGGTGTCGCCGTGCCAATGCAGTACGGGCACGTCCCGCAGCGCGGCGAGCGGGCTTCGCGTCCCGGCATTGGTGAGATCGAGCGCCGACCAGCCGATCTCCTTGCTCGGGTTCGGATAGACCTTCGCGCCGAGCGCGGCGGCGATCAGCTGCGCGCCGAGGCAGATGCCGAGCGTCAGCCGGTCGGCGGCGAGGCGTGCCCGCAGCAGGTCCAGCGCCTGCGTCACCATGGGGTAGGCGTCGTGGTCGTAGACGCCGATCGGACCGCCGAGAACGACGAGTATGTCGGCGTCGAGGGGATCGAAGGAGGCGATGTCGCGCTCCGCCACGTCGACGTATTCGATCGCGTAGCCGGCTTCCCGCAGGGGCGCGGCGAAGCTGCCGAGATCCTCGAAGTCGACGTGGCGAATGGCGTGGACGACGCCTCGGGACATGGATCCGGCTCCGTCAGAACGATGCGTGGCGCGTCGAGCGCGTCGCAAGGATATGTTCGAGGTCCTTCAGCGCGGCGGCGGCAGTGGCGAGCGGCTCCGAGCCGCAACCCGTCGCGACGATCTCGCCCATGACGTCGGTCACGATCCGGATCGCCTTGTTCTTGCCCGATACGTGCGCGAACGGATCGCCGAACGGGTAAGTCCGGACGCCGACACGCGCTCGAACCGTGCCGTCCTCGCACGACAGGCTGCCGACGAGCTTCGGCGCCAGACCGTTCTTCCCCCACGCGCTGATCTGCTCGTGCGTGACGGACTGGATGCCCTCGACCGGCACGTCAGCCATCGCCAGGTCCGCGCCAAGGCCGAAGTTGGCGAGGATCAAGAGCTTGCAGGCCGTGTCCCAGCCTTCCGTGTCATTGCGCGGGTCCCGCTCGGCGAAGCCAGCCGCTTGTGCTTCCCGCAATGCTTCTTCGAAGCCGATCCCCCGCGTCGTCATGGCGTCGAGCAGGTAGTTGGTGGTGGCGTTCAGGATGCCCTCGATCCGGACCACCGCGCAGCCCATCAGGTTGTAAGCGAGGAGATCGATCGTCGGCAGGGCCGCCGCCGTCGCTCCGCTGATCTTCAGAACGGCGCCCGAAGCGCGAGCGAGCTCTCGAAGACCGCGGCCGTCCAAGACCAGCGCGCCCTTTGAGATGACGATGGCGTCGCGACCGTCCGACAAAGCCGAGCGGATGTAGGCCAATCCCGGACCGCCGCTGCGGAAGTCGCTGGGGCCGGCCTCGATCAAGACGTCGGCGTCGCTGGCGGCGATGAAGTCCGGCCCGGACTTGCCTGCCTGCGTCGCCTCGAACCGATCCGCTTCGAGACCGGCCTCATCGGCGAGACCCGAGCGCGATCCACACACGGCGACCAGCCGGACGTCGGCATCGTAGAGATGGCGATAACGTTCGCGCCGCGACAGCAGCAGGGCAGCGACCGCGCGACCGACGCCCCCGAAACCGGCGATGGCAACCTTCAGCGTTCGCATGGGATCGATGGATACATTTACTTCGCGAACAGCCTGCCGATGTCGGCAAAGGCCTTCATCTCGACGGCGTTGCCGCTCGGATCCTTGAAGAACATCGTGGCCTGCTCGCCGGGTTCGCCTTCGAAGCGGATGTAGGGCTCGATGACGAAGTCGACGCCCGCCGCCGTCAGCCTGTCGGCCGCTTCCTGCCAATCCGCCATGGGCAGGACGACGCCGAAGTGCCGGACCGGCACGCCGTGACCGTCCACCGCGTTGGCCGAGACCACGCCCGTCTCGTGCGGCGCGAGATGCGCGACGACCTGGTGGCCGTGGAAATCGAAGTCGACCCAGTCGGGCGACGAGCGTCCTTCGGGACAGCCGAGGAGGTCGCCGTAGAAGGCGCGGGCGGCCGCGAGGTCGTCGACCGGAAACGCGAGGTGGAAGGGGTGAAGGGCAGTCATCGACATCGGTCCTCGTTGACGGGCACGCCTCGTCGTACTGGATGACGACGTTCACGAATAACGATACCTTCCTATGCTGAGAAACACGCTTCGTTATGGTTCGTCGTGATCGCTGAACTTCGCACGCTGATCGCCGTGTCGCGCTACGGCACCTTCGCCGCGGCAGGTGATCGGATCGGCCTGACGCAGGCGGCGGTCAGCGGGCACATGCGCCGGCTGGAGGAAGCCCTCGGCTTCGCCCTGTTCGTGCGGACGGGCCGTTCGGCCAAGCTGAACGCCGTGGGCCTTCGGACGCTGGCCCGGGCCGAGGCGATCGTCGCGGGCTTCGACGCGCTCGGCGAACCCTGGCGGGACGAGGAACGGGAGGAACCGTTGCGGATCGGCGCCATCGCCTCCGTGCAGGCGACGATCCTGGCGCGGGCGCTGGTGCCGTTCCGCCGGAACTTCCCGCGATGCCGGATACACCTGACGCCGGGCGTCTCCCTGCAACTCATGGACCGCGTCAACGCGGGCGAACTTGACCTGGCGATCCTGATCCGTCCGGGCTTCGATCCACCGCGGGAGCTGGAATGGACACCGCTCATCAGCGAGGACTACGCGCTGATCGCCCCCAATGACACTGGAGGCGACGATTGGCGGACCGTGCTCGCGGAACAGCCGTTCATTCGCTACGACCGGTTGTCGTTCGGTGGGCGGCAGGTCGAGCGCTATCTGCGCACCGCAGGGGTGAGGAGCCGGGAGTGGCTGGAGGTCGACGACATCGCAGCGATGGTGGCGATGGTGAGACGAGGCTTGGGCGTCGCCGTCGTGCCGCTGACGGAAACGATCCTTCCGCTGCCCGGAACGCTCCGCGCCATTCCCCTCGGACCCGATTCGGTCCGTCGTGAGATCGGCATCCTGCACCGCACCGTCACCGCTTCGGACGTCGCGGCGAACTTCGTCGCGTGTTTGCGGCGCGAAGCAGGGACACCGTCGCCCTAACACTGGCTGGATACGTCCGCTTCCGAACAACGCCGACAAGGATGCCGGACGCCGGCAAGGGGTCGTAGGTGGAAGGGCAGCTTTCCCACTGTTAACACCCAAAAGCTGCCGGTCCGCTTCCGGCCCGATCTTGCCATACGTCAGGCCGCTCCGAGCGGTGCGATATCGTCGTAGCGGCCGCGGGAGTGACGATCCTGGAAGTAGCGCACCTTCCCCGAGCCGCATGAGCGGGCAGACCGTACTGTCCGCGCCCCCAGCCATGACCGCGATCAACTCGTTGCCGGGCATCGCCCGGATCGCATCGGGTGTCATCAGCGGCACACTCCGCGGCACGCTGCTGGTCGATGCGCTCGCGTCCCCACCCTTCGCCTGCGTGCCGGTCATCTCCACGAACTGCGTCGTAGTGCCGAGTGTCTCGCTCGCCCACCGCGCGTCATTCGGGCCGAGACCGCCGAGGTTGGAGATCGTCGAGACGTCGGCCGTGCCGAACACTGTACGGCTGAAGGTCGCGCTGGATGTGGCTCGCCTTGGCACGGGACGGCCTTTTCTGGACGAGCTGCGAACCGTGGAAGTGGTGATCTGGCGCCAGCACAACGGCGCCGGTCGGCGTTCGCCTACGGGGTCGGGACGGCCGCCGAGGCCGTCGTCGCGGCCACGCGCTTGTCCTTGAGATAGTCGATGAAGGCCCGAAGCGGCGCCGGCATCTGCCGCCGGCTGTGGTAGTAGAGATAGGGCCCGTCGAACGCCTGCCACCATTCCTCGAGAACCGGCGCCAGCAGACCGGAGCTGAGGTGTGGCCGCAGGAACTCCTCGAACGTGTAGATGATGCCGGCGCCCGCGATCGCCCCGGCAAGCTGCAGGTCGATCGAACCCGACGTCAACGGACCGTCCGGCACGATCCGCAACAGCTCGCCCGCGCGCTCGAACTCCCAGGTCCAGACAGCGCCGTTCGGAAAGCGGTTGCCGATCAGGCGGTGACCCGTGAGGGCGCGGGGCGTTTCGGGCGATCCGAAGCGATCGAGATAGCTGCGAGAGGCCGCCGCGGCGTACCTTTGCCGACGCGGTCCGATCGGCACGGCGATCATGTCCTTGGCGATGCTCTCCTCGTAGCGCACCCCCACGTCGAAGCCTTGGCCGATCACGTCGGTGAAGCTGTCGTCCATCACCACGTCGACGCGAATGCCGGGGTGCCTCTCCAGGAAGCCGGGGACGATGTCGGGCAGGATATGCCGCGCCACCGGAACCGGGACGTTCAACCGCAGCGTTCCCACCGGACGGCTGGAGTCGTCGCGCAGATCGTTCACGGCCGCCTCGACCTCCGCGAACGCCGGCTTCACCCGTTCCAGCAAACGGCTCCCGGCCTCCGTCGGCGTGATGCTGCGGGTGGTTCGACTCAGCAACCGGACCCCAAGATCCGTTTCCAGGCGCTTGATCGAGTCGCTCAAGGTGGACGCGCTCAGCCCTCTCACCTGCGCCGCCACCCGGAAGCCGCCGGCGTCCGCGACGGCGATGAAGTTCGAGACGTCGGCGAAGTTCAGCAGACTCATGGCGCGCCTTTCGAGCGCCCGCGCACCTGACGAGACCGACCGCGGGCGGCGCGGGCGGCGAGCCGTTCCATACCGGCCGCGACGGCAATCCGGCAACACCAACCCGATGGGGCGGTCTGTTCGCCTCGCTGCACCGACTCGCGACTGTCCGGCCATTCGGACGGCCCGTTCCCTTTTTCCCGGATTATCGGGGTCGCGAGCCGAGGTTATTTGCAGTCGGCGACGTGAACGATGCGGGAAAGCCCGCTCTGAGAGGCGACCGATGACGGAACTCCCGTTGCTCGAAAGGCCCGGCGCTGGAAGCGGTGATGCCCACGCGACGCACCTGTTTCCGAGCCTTCAGCCCTTCTACTCGACGATGCAGCCTGTGACCTTCGCGCTGCTGCGCGCGTCTTTCGGACTCGTCGTGCTGACTCACGGCATCCCGAAGGCCTTGGGAACGCCGCATGGATCGATGGCCGATCCCATGGCCGGCGCGACCAACTTGATCGCCAACGTTCTTCATCTTCCGTTCCCTGCCGCGTTTGCGGTGGCCGCAATGATCCTCGAGACCGTCGGCGCCCTCGCGGTTGCCGTTGGCTTCATGACGCGGGCTTTTGCGGCAGCCCTGGCGGTCGAGATGGCGGTGATCTGCCTCGTCCACGCACCGACGTTCGCCTGGATCGATCGCGGCTTCGAGTACCCGTTGGTGCTCGGGTTCGTCGCGCTGCACATCGCGATCGCCGGCAGCGGCCGGTACGGCGTCGATCGTTGGCTTCCCAAGTCGCTCTGAACGCCAGCACGCCGAAGCGACGGGCGTGGGTTCCGGTCGTCAGTCGCTCTGCAAGATCTGCCAATCCAACAGGAGGTCGAACAACATGACCAACATCGCTGAAGACAAAGGCGTCAACGTTTCGCGTCGAGCGCTTATCACCGCCGCAGCCGCAGCCGCGGCGCTGCCCGCAGCTGCCATGGCGACTTCCACGGCCGCAGCCCAAACGGCGACCACGAACGGCAAGTCGGCGCTCGTCACCGGCTCGTCGCGCGGGATCGGCGCGGCCACCGCGAAGCGCCTGGCTCGCGACGGATACGCCGTCACCGTGAACTACGTCGTCAACCGCGACCTGGCCGCGGCCGTCGTGCGCGACATCGAGAAGGCCGGGGGCCGCGCCGTCTCGGTGCAAGCCGACGTCAGCGATCCGGCGGCGGTCAGCGGGCTGTTCGACGCGCACGACCAGGCGTTCGGCGGCATCGACGTGGTTGTCGCGAACGCCGGCATCATGCGACTTGCGCCGTTCGCGACGATGACCGACGCCGACTTCGACCGCATGTTCGCGGTGAACGCGAAGGGGAGCTTCAACACCCTTCGCGAGGCGGCCCGCAGGGTACGCGACGGCGGCCGCATCATCGCCCTGTCGTCGACGCAGTCGAAGCTCCGCTCGCCGACCTACGGGCCGTACGGATCGACCAAGGGCATCCAGGAGCACTTCGCCGCGGTTCTGGCGAAGGAGCTCGAGGGTCGGATGATCTCGGTCAACGCGGTGGCGCCCGGAGCGGTCAACACGACGTTGTTCACCGACGGCAAGACGGCCGAGCAGATCGCCGGTTTCGCCAGCCGGACGCCGCACAAGCGGCTCGCCGAGCCCTCGGACATCGCCGACAACATCGCGGCGCTTTGCAGCCAGGACGGCTTCTGGATCAACGGCCAGACCGTCTTCAACAACGGCGGCCTCGGATAAGCGACGCCGTTTGCCTAGGGCGAGCAGCCGCAGTCGGCCTTGCCGTGATCGGCATCTTCGGCCTCCCGGAGGCCGCGACGATCGCAGCGGCCGTGCGGCGATCGTCGTCGTCGCGCCTGGCCGCATGATTGGCGCTTTCGCGCGGTCATGCGCGCCAACATCGCGCTCACCGGCGACGCAACCGTTGTCGACGGTGGATGGTCGCTTTGAGCCAAGCGCAAGCTTCCACGCCAACGGCACCGGTAGGCCGTGCAATGCCCTTGATGGTTGATATGACTGGCAGCTTTCCCGCCCGGTTCGTTTCGAAGCAGACCGTCCGGTTTCAGCCCTGGGCAGGAATTGGCTTGAACAGCCGTACGGGGTCGTCTCCCCGCCCGTCCGCCATCTGGCGCCAGGCGGGAACAGCGGTCGCTCAGCCCGATCTATCTCGGTTTTCCATAGCGATCGCGAGCGTTGCGAACTTGATCGGCATTGTCCAAGACCCAGGTCCACAGTGGGATCATGCCGACCAGAAGCCCCCGGCCCAGTTCCGACAGCGTATACTCGACCCGCGGCGGCATTTCCTTGTGGTCACGCCGGATGATGAGGCCATCGCGCTCCAGCTGGCGCAGGGAGCGCGTGAGCATCCGCTGGGTAACGCCCTTCAGCCGGCGTGCGATCTCGGCGTGCCGAAGCGTTCCGGCGACGCCCAGTGCATGGACGATGCCCAACGACCAGCGATTGCCGGCGTGCGCCAGCACCTCGCGCTTGAGACCGTCATCCTCCTCACTGAGTGCGTCGCACGCGGCCTGCGATCGCGCGATGACGTCCTCGAAGCTTGGCTGATTCTCCCGTATCACCCGTGTGCCTTCTTCCGGTTTGGCGCTTACACGCCACCTGACCATCAGTCCTGCGGAGAAGCTGATGTCAGATACCCGAGCAGCCAACAACTCCTTCCTCGTCCTCGGCGCCGGCGAGCTTGGCACGGCCGTCCTCCACGCCCTATCGGAGCGCATCGATCCGGACACCGGCACCACCGTGACAGTCCTGCGCCGGCCCTTGCCCGACGGGGAGCCGACACCGTCGAGGCGAAGAGAGGCGGAAGACCTTCGCTCGATGGGGATCGACATCCTCCGCGCTGACTTGGCGAGCAGCTCCGTCGAGCAGCTCGCCGCAGTCTTCGAGCCATTCGGTACGGTGGTCAGCTGCACAGGCTTCGTCGCCGGAAGCGGCACCCAGCGCAAACTGACCTCCGCCGTCCTCCAGGCCGGCGTGCAGCGCTACGTGCCATGGCAGTTCGGGGTCGACTACGATGTCGTGGGACGTGGCAGCGGGCAGGACGTCTGGGACGAGCAACTCGACGTGCGCGACATGCTTCGACGCCAGACGCGAACGCACTGGATCATCGTCTCCACCGGCATGTTCACCAGCTTCCTGTTCGAACCCTCGTTCGGGGTGGTCGATCTGGCCCGAAACACGGTGCACGCGCTCGGGAGCTGGGATAACGAGGTCACCGTGACGACCCCAGACGACATCGGCCAGCTCACCACCGCGATCCTGTTCGAAGAGCCAAGGATCGTCGACGAGATCGTTTATGTGGCGGGCGACACGCTCTCGTATTCGGACGTGGCGGATGCGGTGGATCAGGTGCTCGGTCGGACGGTGGAGCGTATCGGGTGGACCGTGGCGGACCTCAAGTCGGACCTGGCCGCGCATCCGACCGACAATCTGTGTCGATACCGCTTGGCGTTCGCGCGGAACACTGGTGTGGCGTGGAACATGGACCGCACCTTCAACGCCAAGCACGGCATTCCCGTCACGGACGCGCGGAGCTGGATCAGCCAGCACCTGAAGTGACAAACCGGAGGCGATGGGCGGCGCCGCCACGGCGTCGACGCGGTGGCGGATCATAAAGCGCCGGACTTTGTCAAACAGCTCGCCAAGGCCTACCCGGACGGGATCGACGTCTATTTCGAGAGCGTCGGCGGACGGATTCGGGACGCCGTGCTGCCGCTCCTCAACACCCGTGCCCGCGTTCCCGTCTGTGGTTTGATCTCGCTCGACGAGTCGCGTTCCGGCGGTTTCGAAGGCGTCGACCGGCTTCCCGGCACAATGGCGCAGATCATGGGTAAGAGCCTGACCGTACGCGGCTTCATTCAGGCCGAGTTTGCCGCAGAGCAGCACGCCGATTTTCTGCGCGAAGCGGGACAATGGCTCAGCGAAGGCAAGCTCTGCTACCGTGAGCACGTCGTGCAGGGGCTCGACAAAGTCCCGAACGCACTGATCGATCCTCTGACGGGATGGAACTTCGGCAGACGCTGGTGCAGGTCGGGGACGCATGAGGGCACGCCCTCGCCTTCTGCAGGATGGTTAGGGCAACCTCATGTCGCATCCCGCATGCGCGGCGTGCTCGGCGGACGGCTGTGACAGACCGTGCAGGGACCGGCAGCTTTCCCGCCCACCGTGACCGAAAGCAGACCGTCGGCTTCCGGCCCGAACAGGAAGTGGCCTTAACAGCCGGACGGGATGGAAGGCTTCCGGTCCGCTTCCAGATGAGATCGCTGGGACGCGGAACCGATGCTGTGATCGTCCAACGCTTCGGGGTAGACGTCGAGCGGTTCGCCGATCAGGACTGCACGTCGACACGCGGCCAAGTGCTTCCGCTTCGTGACGGCCGGCGGTCAGATGGGGCGGAAGACCTGGCCTCGAACCCATCGCCGTGGCAGTCGGTAAGCTGCGCCCGACGCCGGCTCGCATGAGCAGCGACAACGCGAACGCCGCGCGTCGTTGCCGAGGGCCGCAAGTTCCACTTCGAAGCTCTGGAACGACGAAAAGCCGGCCATCGAGCGGTAGATCGTCATCGAGCGAGCCTGGAACAACTCTTCAGGTACCGCGGCATCAACCAGGCGGACCGTCGCGAGGATGGGAGGAAACGCGCCAGACGGTCGATCGCAAGATAGGCACGAGCGAGCTCGGATCGGCGCTGCTGCCGATCGAGGACGAGGCCGTCGTTGCGATCGTTGGCGTCGTACGCCCTCGCAGCCCGACAACCGTATCCAAGCGCTTTGGGCCACGATCCCGCACAGGGCGCGCCTGCCATAACATTCTTGCCGGCATCATCCGGCTGAGGCCACCCGTGGCATAACAAGCGCGAATGCCGGACGCCAGTTCACCGGTTCGCCCGATCGTAGTTCTCCCGCGGACCTTCGTCCGCCCGCCCGAGTCATGAGCGACCGCGGTTCGCCTCACCGTAGAGAGAGGGTTTGGCTTCTTCGTTGGCCGCGGCGTGGATCGAGCGTCGGTGTACCGACTGCCGCTCCACCAAACGGCACTCCAACTTCAGCCGTTGGGGGCTGCCCCGCGACATCGACGGATCTTCGAACAGCTGCGATACTGCCCAACGGGCCATGTCTTCGTGCGGAAGCACCAGCGTGGTGAGCGGCGGCGCCATGTCGGCGGCGAAAGGCTCGTCATCGAAGCCGACAATCGAGACGTCGCGGGGTATTCTCAGACCCCTGGCTCGGACAGCCTCGTAGGCGCCGAGCGCCATCCGGTCGCAATAGCAGAAGATCGCGGTCGGCGGGTTCGGCAGATCCAACAGCCGATGGGTCTGGTCGCGACCGCTGCGCATCGTCCAACCACCGGACACGATGAGCGACGGGTCGATCGGAACGTCGTGCGTGACCAGCGCCTGCCGGTACCCTTGCAGCCGATCGCAGGACGCTTGGATCCAGTCCTCGCCGTTGATCATGGCGACCCGACGATGGCCGGCCTCTAAAAGCACCGACGTCGCGGTGAATCCTCCAACGACGTCGCCGGGCACCACGGACGTCAAACGACTGTGGACGCAGTGACAGTTAAGCAGCACCGTCGGAATGTCCGTCAGCCGGTTCGGCGGCTTCACTGCCTGCGTTAGCAGCGTCGCGTAGATAATGCCGACCAGCGGTCGTTTGGACAAGTAGTCCAGGGCATCGTTCTCGATCTGTGGCACGCTCAACGTGGGCATGACGGCGAGCAGGCAGTCGCGCGCGGCAGCCTCCTCGCGCGCGCCCTCGAGCAGGCTCGCGGCGTGCTGGCTGGTCGTAAGCTCGTTGATCATGAGCCCAATGACGCGTCCGGGCTGATGCGGTTGCGAAAGTTTTCGGTATCCAAGCTCTTCGGCCACTTCAAGGACGCGTTTGCGCCGGACGGCCGAGATGCGGGTTCCCGGAGCGTCGTTCAGAACGAGCGAGACCGTCGCCTGCGAGACCCCCACCACGCGGGCGATGTCGGACATGGTCGGCTTCTTGATCGGTTCGGCCACGGAAACTCCGGCATCGGCGAGATGCAAAGCTTATAACTTCCCCTTTCTCGCGCCGCCAAGGCGTGTGGCGTTCGCTGCAGGTTGCAAACGGCCGAGCGTTAGTTATAGGATGGGTTATATAATTAATAAACGAACGCGCTGATCGACTCGGGAGGTGATCATGGCGGAAGTTTCGATCCGGCACGTCGTTAAAAAATATGGCGCGGCGCAGGTAATCCACGATGCCTCGCTGGATATCGGGCGGGGCGAGTTCATCGTGTTCGTCGGACCATCCGGATGCGGCAAGTCCACCCTTCTGCGCATGATCGCCGGTCTCGAGGCGATCAGCGGCGGAGACGTCTCGATCGACGGGCGGCGCGTCAACGACGTCCCGGCGCGCGACCGTGGTGTCGCCATGGTGTTTCAGAACTACGCGCTCTATCCGCACATGACGGTGGCCGAGAACATGAGCTTCGGTCTCCGGAACGTCGGCACGCCAAAGACCGAAATCGACAGCCGCGTTCAGCAGGCTGCCGAGATCCTGCAGATTACCAAGCTTCTCGACCGCAAGCCGAAGAACATGTCCGGTGGCCAGCGCCAGCGCGTCGCGATCGGCCGCGCCATCGTCCGGAAGCCGAAGGTCTTTCTGTTCGACGAGCCTTTGTCGAACCTCGACGCGGCCCTGCGCGTCCAGATGCGAACCGAACTCGCCAAGCTGCACCACCGCCTCGGTGCGACGATGATCTACGTCACGCACGATCAAACCGAGGCCATGACCATGGCCGATCGCATCGTCGTCCTGCGCGACGGCCGCATCGAGCAGGTCGGCGCGCCGCTGGACCTCTACCAGCATCCTCGCAACGTTTTCGTCGCCGGCTTTCTCGGCTCCCCGAAAATGAACCTGATCGCTGGAACCGTGCGCCGGATCGAGAACCGCCGCGTCGCGGTTGAATGCGGCAGCGGGACGATCCTGGACGGCGAGGTTGACCCTGGCTCGCTCAAAATCGGCGACAACGTCACTCTCGGCATCCGGCCCGAGCACCTGTCGGCGTCCGGCGGCGGCGAGGGTCTGCGCGGAACGGTCGACGTCCTCGAGCATCTCGGCAATTCGTCTCTGGTCTATGTGACGCTGGCCACCGGTGAGCACGTCGTGGCTGAAACGGAAGGAGATGCGAACGTCAGGATCGGCGAGACGATCGGGTTCGGCACGCGGGCTGGGGTCCTTCATGTGTTCAGGTCGGACGGGCTCGCCGTGACCCATCGTGCCGGCGAGACGGAACGGTTGCGGGGGGTAGCCTGATGACCCTCGTTCACGCGCCCGTCCGAAGGGCCGCGATCGAAGCGCGCGAAGGCGGCGCACGCAATCGCGACACGCTCCAGGCCTACTTGTTCCTAGCGCCGTTCCTTCTCGTCTACGCGGTGTTCCTCGTCTACCCGCTGCTCAAGGGCTTCTGGATCAGCCTGCACGATTGGGAACTCGTCGGCGACTACCGCGAATGGGTCGGTTTCCTGAACTATTCCGACCTCTGGAACGACGCGCTGTTTTGGAAGGCGACGGGCAACACGATTCTTTTCGCCGCGCTGACGGTTCCGACGATGACGGCGCTGGCGCTCGCCTTGGCGCTGGCCGTGCACAAGCCGACGCGGCTGAACGGCGTGATGCGCGGCATCTTCTTCGGATCGAGCGTCTTTTCGGTCTCCGTGGTGACGCTCGTCTGGCAGATGGTCTTGAACGGCGACCGGGGCCTCGTCGCGCATCTCTTTCGCTCGCTCGGCATGGAGCCGATCAGCTTCCTGTCCAGTCCGTTCTGGGCCATGCCATCGCTCGCGGTCGCGACCCTTTGGTGGGGCGTCGGCTTGCCGATGGCGTTGTTTCTTGCGAGCCTCAGCCAGATCCCATCCGAACTCTACGAAGCGGCCGATCTCGACTCGGCATCGCGTTGGACGGTCCTGCGACGCATCACGCTGCCAGCGATCCGACGAACGACGATCCTCGTGATCGTGCTGCAGATCGTGGCGCAGTTCCAGATGTTCGGGCAGGCGCAGCTGATGACCAGAGGGGGGCCGGGCGATCGCACGCGAACCGTCGTCCAGTACATCTACGATACGGGCTTCCGTGATTGGCAGATCGGCTACGCGGCGGCGATGGCGATGGTCCTGTTCGTGTTGATGTTCGCCTTTTCCATGCTGCAGCTTTGGCTCGGTCGGCAGGAGGACTGATCCCGATGTCGAACACGAGCGTTTCGAGTCCTCCGTCGACCTGGATCGGCGACCGCCTTCTTCTTCTGGGCATCGTCGTTCTGGCGATCGCGTGGATGCTGCCCATCGTCTGGGTGGTCGCCATGTCGCTGAAGCCCAACGCCGAGCTGATGCGCTCGACGGCCGGCTTCCTGCCTATCCCCTTCACGATCGAGAATTACAGGAACCTCTTGGCCGTTTCCGCGACGCCCCGCTGGCTCTTCAACTCGGCTGTCGTCGCCTTCGTCATGACCGCGACGGTGCTCGCCGTCTCGTCGCTGGCCGGCTACGCCTTCGCCCGGATCGAGTTTCCGGGCCGCAACGTCCTGTTCGTGCTCGCCCTCACCGGTCTGATGGTGCCGGAGCAGGCGGTGTTCATCCCGCTGCACACCATGTTCGCGGACTGGAACATGCACAACACGCACGCCGCGCTCGTGATGCCGCGCGTCGCGGTTCCGATCGGCGTGTTTCTGATGACGCAGTTCTTCAAGGCCGTGCCGCGCGAATTGGAGGAAGCGGCGGAACTCGACAACGCGAGCCGCATCACGGTGTTCTGGAAGATCATGGTGCCGCTGGCGTTCCCCGCGCTGACCACGCTCGGCCTCTTCACCTTTATGTACGCTTGGAACGACTTCCTGTGGCCACTGGTCTCGGCGACCAATGGCGGGATGTACACGGTGACGCTCGGCCTCGCCTCGATCCAAGGCAACTTCGCGCAGAGCGAGGGGCTCGGCTCGGTGATGGCGGCGGCGGTCTTCGCCAGCCTGCCGATCGTGATCCTCTACCTGATATTCCAACGCTTCATCGTCAGCGGCGTCTCGATAGGCACCGGCAAGTAAGAGCCGGCGAACCGGGTTTCGTTCGGCACGCGATCGTTCGAGCCGCGGCGTCGGCTGCTGCTCGATCGGGAACCTCGAGCATCGTCAAAGGAGGAAACGACCATGCGTCTCAAAACGGCATTTGCGGCCGCGCTCGCGGCCACCACACTTGGCAGCGGGCTCGTGTCGCCCGCGCTTGGCGCCGACGTCACCATGCTGCGCGTCTTTGGCGATTGCGCCAACGAGTATTCCGGCGTCACCGACCTGTCGAAGGCGACCGGCGAGTGCGGCATCATCCAGGTGCTGACCAACAAGTTCAACGCCGAGAACACGATCGGTGCCAGGGTGATCACGCAGACCGCCGACTGGAACACCTACTACGACCTGCTTTCGGCGAGCTACTCCACCGGCAACATCCCCGACCTCGCGGTGATCCACCGCTCGGTGCTTCCGAACTACGCCAATCGCGGCTTGGTGGAGCCGCTCGGCGAAGAGCTCGCCAAAGCCGGGATCGACTTCAACGACTTCGTGCCGGCAGCGAAGGAGGCGGTTACCTTTGAGAACCAGATCTACGCGGTGCCCTTCGACATTCACGCCTTGCTGGTCCACATCAATGTGGACCTTATGAAGCAGGCCGGGCTCGTCGATGGGGCCGGCAACCCGACTCTGCCCAAAAGCGCGGACGAGTTAATTGCGCAGGGTAAGAAGTTCAAGGAAGCCACGGGCAAGAACTACATCACCATGGAGGCCAACAGCACGGCGGCGATGAACGTCCGGCTGTTCGACAGCCTTGTTTGGCAGCAGGGCTCCGACATCGTCGCCTCGGACAACAGGAAGTCGACCATCGATACGGCGGAAGGCCTGAAGGCGGCCGAACTCCTGAGCACGATCTACGGCGACGGGCTGGCGAACAAGGCGCTGGACTATGCAGGTTCCCAGCAGGCGTTTCTTGGCGGCGATGCGGGAATGGAAATCAACGGCACCTGGGTGGTCGACGACTACACGGCGCAGGCCGCGAGCGGCAGGACGGGGCTGAAGACCTACAAGGTCGCCAACCTCTTCGACCTCTACGGCAAGGCCGCGACCTGGGCCGACAGCCACACCTGGGCGATACCGACGGACGCCAACCGCTCGCCCGACGAAAAGGCGGCGGCCCTAACCTTCCTGAAGTTTCTCTACGACAACAACTACGAATGGTCGCGTACGGGTCACCTCACCTCGCGCCAATCGGTGCTCGACTCCGACAAGTTCAAGGCCTTGCCCCATCGCTCGGAATACGCCGACACCACGAAGATCGCGCACGCGCTTCCGCCGATCCAGAACCAGCGCGCGATCCAAGACGTGATGCTGAGCGAGCTGACGGCGATATGGTTGGCCGACGTCGAGCCGAAGACGGCACTCGAGCAGTTGCAGTCGCGCGTCGACCAAACCATGCGCCGCGCCCGCAACTGACACGCTCTGCAGCGAACCAGCACAGCGCGGAGGGTCCTCCCAACCCGCGCTCAGCCGCCGGATGAAGGTTCTCCCAGCCCTGTCCGGCGGCACCTCTTTCTACATCGTGAGGACCGGACCATGACCATCGGAATATTTCCGAGAGCGGCGGCGCGCGTTGTAGCCGAACGCGGGGAACTTTCCCTCGACGGCGTTTGGCACTTCCGACTGGAAGGTCGTGGCGGCTGGCGTGAAACGAACGTGCCGAGTCCTTGGCAGGCCGAATTCGCGGACCTTCGCGAGGCGACAGGCGCGGCAACCTACGCGCGCACTTTTTCGCTGCCAGAAGACTGGCAAGGTCGCGAAATCGCTGTCCGCTTCGGCGCGGCGAGCTACTTCACGGAAGTATCGGTCAACGGGCGCCCGCTGGGCTCGCACGAGGGTGGCTACCTACCGTTCGAGTTCGTCATCCCCCCGGACGTTCTGAAAACGCAGAACCGGCTCGAAGTAAGGGTCACGCTGCCGAGCGGCGACGCGCGACTTTACCCGGAGTTCCCGTTCGCCGAGATCCCGCACGGCAAGCAGAGCTGGTACGGGCCGATTGGTGGGCTCTGGCAGTCCGTCGTCCTCGAAGCCCGCGACGAGCGGCACATCACGGCTTGCCGGATTCGGGCCGAGCGAGCCGACGGGACCGTCGCGCTCGCGATCGACTTGTCGAGCGAGGGCTTCGAAAGCATCGTTGCCGTCGAGGTCGTCGATACCGCCGGCCCGACGGTTGCGACTGCGGAGGCGCGCCCCTCCGGTTGCGATGCCGCGCTGCGGATCGCGGTACCGGCGGCCCGATCCTGGTCGCCGGATCGGCCCGACCTTTACCGCGCGACGCTGCGTCTCACGAGCGGCGGCGAGACGATCGATACTCGCGTCGAGACCTTCGGCTTTCGCTCCTTCGAGACGCGCGGCGGGCGGTTCTATCTGAACGGCGAGCCCTTCCACATGCGCGGCGCGCTCGACCAGGACTACTACCTAGACGGCATCACGACACCGCCCTCGACTGAGTTCCTCGAAGACCAGATGCGGAAAGCTAAGGCGCTCGGTCTCAACCTCTTGCGCGTTCACATCAAGGTTCCCGATCCGCGCTACTACGAGGTGGCCGACCGGCTCGGCATACTCGTTTGGACTGAGATCCCAAACGCCGAGATCTTCTCCGACCATTCGGCGCGGCGGATGCGCGAGACCATGGAAGGCATCCTCTCGCGCGACGGCAACCATCCCTCGATCGTGGCCTGGACGCTCGTTAACGAGGACTGGGGCACGCGACTTCGCGAATCCGTGAACCAAAGGCAGTGGCTTGTCGAGTTCTTCGATTGGCTGAAGCGCGCGGACCCTACGCGCCTCGTCGTCGACAATTCGCCCTGCGCGCCGAACTACCACGTCAAGACCGACATCAACGACTTTCATTACTACCGCACCGTTCCGGAGAGGCGCAGCGAATGGGATCAGCTGACGGCGGAGTTCGCGGCCGGGGCCGATTGGACATTCTCGCCGCACGGCGACGCCGTCCGAACCGGCGACGAGCCGCTCGTCGTGTCAGAGTTCGGTGTCTGGGGTCTGCCACAAATAGCGCCGCTGCGCGGACCCGACGGGGCCGACCCCTGGTGGTTCGCGAGCGGCGATCTCTGGAGCGACGGAGCCGCCAACCCTCAGGGAGTCGAGGAGCGTTTTCAAACACTGCGGCTCGAAGAGGTTTTCGGCAGTTTCGACCGGTTCGTCGAGGCGACGCAGTGGTACCAGTTCGCCAATCTTAAATACGAAATCGAGAGGCTGCGGACGTACCCCTCGATTGCCGGTTACGTCGTGACTGAGCTCACCGACGTTCATTGGGAGGCCAACGGCCTCATGGACATGGCGCGCAATCCGCGCGTTTTCGGCGAGCGCTTCGCCGAGATCAACACCGATATCGTGATCCTACCCGGCCTTGAGCGCTGGGCCTACTGGGCCGGGGAAACGGTTTCAATTGCGGCGCAGATAGCGTCAGGTGGCAAGGCCGTGCCAGCAGGTTCGACACTCGAATGGCGAATCGGACGCACGAGCGGCCGGATTGAGGTCCCAGCGCTCGGGCCGCTTCAAGTCGAGCCCGTGGCTGGCTTAACCGTCTCGATGCCGCAACTCGACGTGGCCGCGATGGTCGACGTCGAGTTCGACCTGTATGGGCCGGACGGCGGAACGCTCGCGATCAACCGCGCGACGATCGCCCTTCATCCGGAACGGGCGAGGCAAGGTCTCGTCAGGGTTGCGTCGGACGACGCGGCTCTAAGAGAGCGCTTCGCTGCGCTCGGCTACGAGCCGTCACACGAAGACCAGGCCGACGTCTTCGCAACTCGCCGTCTCGACGCGACGCGGATCGAGGCTATCGAGGCGGGCCAGAATGTTCTGCTTCTCGCCGAAGCTGCCAACGAACACCGCTCGCTGCGAACCGATGCGCCGCCGCGGGAGCAGCCGCACGTGCCGATCGTGGATGCGCTGCCCGGCCTTCCAGCGCAGCCCTACTTCACCTTTCCGGGATACGGCCTCACCAGTCGGGACAACACGATCTGGCGCGGCGACTGGGTCACCAACTTCAGCTGGCTGAAGCGAACCGGCGCCTTTGCCGGCTTGCCCGGCGGGCCGCTCTTCGACCTTTCCTTCGACCGCGTCGTTCCGCGCGCCGTGATCACCGGCTTCCGACCTTGGGAATTCGACGGTCGGATCCACGGCGCCGTCGCGGTCGGTTGGCTCCACAAGCCGGCCGCCGCCGTGATGGAGAAAACGCACGGACGCGGCAAGCTCGTCGCCGCCACTTTCCGCCTGTGCGAGGACGCGCCTGGTATCGACCCAACCGCGACCGCGCTGATGGATGGGCTGGTCCGTCTCGCTTCCTCGTTGCCCTTGCCTCGATGACGACTACTGTACCGGCCCCGGCCCTCAACGCGGGCAACTTCATCTGCGACGACCTACCAACGCGTTATTAACGGCGGGAGCGACTCTGCCCACGCATCGGCGGCGCTGGGATCCGTCGAGGCGCCGGTCGGCGCATGCGCCACGAGAGCGTGCCGCTCGCAAGATTTGGAGTGACGGAGACGTTTCGGCGGAAATAGTCGGCCACCGGCAGATCGAAGTGTGACGCCGCCTTCGACAGTAGGTCGATGCGCTCCAGATTGAAAAGTACCGCTTCCCCCCAATGGCCCGTGATGACCTGGAGGTTGGGATAACGGTCGAACGCGCCCAAGAGAATAAGGCGAAGCACCTGGGCGCCCGCCTCGTAGTGCCAGCCGATGCCGCCTGTGGCGAAATGGAGGTCGAGTTCGTCACCCAGACCCGAATAGTAAGCGTTGCGCACCGCGTGCGTCGGAATTTGCGGGTGCATGTAAAGCGGCAGGCGCAAGGCGGTCGCCGCTTCGTAGATGGGCAGGAAGTCCGGGTGGTCGGTATCGCGCTCCCATGTTCGACCGCAAAGCATCGCGCCCGACAGGCCTAACTCGGACACGGCGCGCTTCAGCTCGCGGGTAGCTTCTACCGGGGTGGGCGTCGGCAGGGTCGCGAAGCCGCCGAAGCGGTCGGGACGCCAGAGCACGGCAGCGGCGACCAAGTCATTGGCGCGACGCACGAGCAAGATGGCGTCGGCTGCGTCGAGGTTCTGGACGCTTGGCGTGGTTAGCGACAATACCTGCATGTCGACGCCACATTCGTCCATGTGTTGGATGCGCGCGTCCGACAGGTTCTCGAGACGCGCCTCGACCTCGCCGCCGGCGAACAGCGCCTGGCTGTCGTCCTGGTCGGGCGGTTTTAATCGGGACCACGCCTTGCCGATCTCCGGCGTCCCGAGATGCTCCTCAATCGCGACGATCTTCACTCGCGGGACCCGGCGACTTTCGGCGCCGCGCGATCCTTCGCGGCGACAGGCGCGGGTCCAAAGACCTTTTCGCAATAGGCTTTGAGCCGCTCGGGACGATCCGCCTCGCCGCGAAACGCGATTACGCCGTCCGGACGGACGAGAACCAGCGCTGGGATGTCACCTATGCCATAGGCGGAGTGGGCATGCGTATCGAGGTCGGAGAGCACGGTTGCGGAGCCGCCCTCTACCTTGGACGCGAGCGCGGCCAGGACGAGACGAGGGCGGACCCAATCCCAAGGTGCTACCTCGGTCACGGCCGCAAGCAGCCGCGTGCCCGCATCACCCTGCCGCCCGTCGAACGCCAGCAGCGACCAGCCCCAGCTACGGCCATCGGGATTGTAGATATGGGCGAACAGGTTCGTCATGCCGGTCGCCTCGTTCGTCACCTCCGCGTTGGGGGCGCGCTCGTTGGTCTGGGGCACGTGCGCATGCAGCAATTAGCCGTGGCTCAGATGATCCTCGTTCAGCGGGCTCTTGGGGTAGCTGACGGAGAGCTGCTGGAGATCGTCCATGCCTTGGATGCGCGATCCAATGTCCGGCAGCGCCTTGGCTCGCCAACAAAGGGCTCGGCTGAACTCTGCCGCGCGAACGCCACAGCCGGAACGGTCCGAGTACGTCCATAGGAGCGAACATGGTACGACAGATCAGAGACGGCATCGAAGCGGCGAAGGACCGACGATGTGCCAAGAGCGCTCGGGTCCTGTCCATCGGCACCGTGTCCGAAAACATGTTCCAGGTGGTCGCGGCAAGCCGCCAAGCATTGGACGTTGGGCGAACCGGGCGATTGAAGATCGAAACGCCGCCCTGCTCGGCCTTAAAATCGGAACGTAGGAATCATGAACGCACTGGTGATCGCGATCCGGGTCTTCTGCCTCTTGCCGTTCGTGACCGGCTTGGCCGATCTCGTCCTCGGCACCCGGGTCTTCGAACCCTTAGGTCTGACCTTTCCGGCCGCGATCACGAGTGATCCGGCCTTGAACAGCCAGATCGGCTTCTGGGGTGGCATCTGGTTCGGGATGGCGTTCCTGTTGTGGAGGTGCACGACCGATCTTGTTAAGCATCGGGACTGGTTCTACCTACTCTGCGGCATCCTCTTCCTGAGTGGAGTCGGGCGCGCCATCGCCGCGATCCGGTTCGGACTGCCGCCGGCACCGCTAGCGGGAGCGATGATGCTGGAGCTGCTCTGCATGCCGATCGCTGTCCTGTGGCATCGCCGCGTGCTCGATCCGCTCGGCAGCCGGGACGCTACCGAGCACGCTAAGTGAACGCGCAAGCGCCCGTTGCGCCCTCTAGTCACCATCCTCGCGCGCGAGATACGCTGGCGCTCCCGAGGCGCTGACCACGGCAGGCCAGCTTGCCGTCGGCCTTCTGCTGCCTGCCTCATGGATCACGATACTCGGCATGAGATTGGTGATGGTTTAAATACCGGTCTGATTGGCCGGGCTTAGGCAAGCTTGTCGCGGGTTCGCCGTCCGAGCATACCGTGACGTGACGCACCCGTGCCTGCCGCGGCGCGGGCCGACGTCGTATCAGCTCAGGTTCTGACCAATCCAGTCCGTCACGTCCGTGACTGTGCTGCCACGCCGGTGATTGAAGGTCCTCTCCACGTCCCAGGCGACGCCGTCCTCGCGCACGAACGCCAGACGGTACTTGCCGAACTCGTCCGCGGGATTCGCCGATACGTCGGACGCGAGCGCGTCCCGGCTCAGGAGAACGCGTTCGACTGTTCGCCCGAGACCGCCGTCCACCTTGTCCGCGAGCTCGGCATAGGAGAGCGTGTCGCCCGCGACGTACACGACCTCGTTGCGGATCGGGGGATTAGCGAACAGGATCGCGGCCGTCAGCCGGCCGATATCCTCGGGTGTCGTGAGCGTGACCCGGTGGTCCCAGCTGCCCAGCGCATTGACGCGGCCGTTCGCCAGATCGACCACGCCGAACGCGGGCTCGAATAGGAAGCTCGTAAACATCCCGGTGGACACGATGATCCAGTCCGTGCCCTTCTGGCCGCGCAAGGTGTCACGGACGTCGAGCTGTTCGTCCCAGACCTGCTGGCCGCTCCCGCGACCGACCTCGTCATAGTCGACGCCGAACTGCCACGGGACGTAGCGCTCGACGCCCGCCCGAAGGACTGCGGCGGTGATCCTGCGCTGCGTGCCGGGCCCGCCGACGAAGCCGGTGCAGCAGATCACCGTCGAGAACCCTAAGAATATGGCGGCGAGCCGTGCTTCAGTTTCGCCGGCCAGATCTGCGCGCACGATGGCGACACCTAACGCCTTCAGGGTTGGGACCTGCTCGTCGCTAGCCGCGGGAGCGGTGCTTGGGCGGAGCAGGACCGTCAGGTCAAGCGGGTCTCCCGCGTCGCGCCGTTCGGCCAACGCGCGCAGCACGGCCATGCCGAGCTCACCTGTCCCCAGGACGAGCGTGGACGACCGGTTAGGGCGGCGATCGGGCATGCAGGTCTCCAATAAACGTATGTCTTCATGCCGCTCGCAGTAGGGTGCCCTGTCGAAGCCGCGCGCTCGTACTCGGCGATTTCCGAAAGATACAGTGCCACTCGCGGTGGGGGGCGATCGCCTATGCCATTAGGCGCTTACGTCAATGAGGATATCGGCGACCGCCGTCGCGGCGGGGGAGGGCCGAGTCCTCTTGGCATGACAGATCCTCCAGCCGCCGAACGGCTCCAGATAGTCGCTGAGGAGCGGGACGAGGTGTCCTTCGGCGGTGAACGGAACCGCGTAGGACTCGAGCACGTAGGCTATGCCAACCCCCTGAAGCGCTCCGGCGACCGCCGCGTCGCAGTGCGAGACGACGAGCGGACCCGCTACGGCGATCGTTAGCGGCTCGCCGCCCACAGCGAACCGCCAGCGCTGCATGTCGTCGCCAACCGGCCGCCACCGGATGCACCGATGCTCGGCGAGATCGTCCGGCGAAGATGGCGTCCCGTGCGCCGCCAGATAGGCGGGCGAGGCTACGACCGCATGGCGGAGGTCTCCGCCGAGATCGCGTACGACCATGCCGCTGTCGACGAACTCAGCTCTCCGGATCGTCAGATCGTATCCGTCCGCGTCAACGTCAGTAGGGGCATCGTCGACCGACAGATCCAGAACGACCTGCGGTAGGTCCTGCGCAATACGGCTGAGCGCGGGTTCAACATGGCGCGCATAGGCCGGCCGCAGCGCGTGCAGCCTGACCGTGCCGCGCGGCCGCACTCGTCCTTCGTGCGCCTCGGTCACCGCCGCCGCCATCTCGTCCATCGCCGGCGCAAACCGCGCGAGGAGGCGTTCGCCGGCGCTGGTCAACGACACGTGCCGCGTCGTCCGGACAAGCAGTGCGACGCCCAGCCGCTCCTCCAGCGCGCGCACCGTCTGGCTCAGCGTCGACGGTGCGACGCGCAGATGCTCGGCGGCGCGCGAGAAGCTACGGCGAGCGGCGACTTCGGCGAAGGCGCGCAGTTCAGCGAACTCAGTTCCGCGCATTATATGTCTCCGGCCGAAGAACGGCTTCGATTTATGTATGATAATCGAAGCATCGACGCGGCACTACATGGGCTATCGCATCTAGTTGCCGAGAAACGAGCCCCGCCAGAATGAGACCGACCGCACTTGCCATACCGCTCATCGCGGGCCTCGCTGCGGCGGGCGCGTTCGCCCGCAAGCTGACGCCCGCGCGTGCGGTGCGCCGTGCGTTTACGGCGTGGGAGGCGGGCACGGGTTCGATCCACGACCTGATGGATGCGGACACGACGATCGTCATCCCCGGCACGGCGGCGCATTGCGGCGCGTACCTCCGGGACGACTTCCTCCGTAACGTCGCCGACCCTTTCCGTGCTCGCTTCGCTGAACCGCCGGTGCCGCGGCTCCGCAGGCTCTGGGCGGACGGCAGGACCGTCGCCGCGATGGCGGACGCGACCGGCACGGCGCGCGACGGCCGACCCTACGCCAACGCTTACATCTTCGTGTTCGAGTTCGCCGGCGCGCGTGTCGCGACCGTCACCGAGTTCCTCGACATGGCCGCCTTCAACACGGTCTGGGACCGCATACCGACGGAGTCGATGCATGCCGAATGAACCCATGACCCGCCGCTGGGTCATTGATCGCCACGGGCGCGGTAACCTGCGCATTGACCGCGTGCCGATGCCAATCCCTGCACCGGGCGAGGTGCGCGTGAAGGTGGCGGCGGTGGCGCTCAACGCGCGCGACCTTATGATGATCGACCACGGCATGGGGCTGGACCTTCCGTTTCCCTTCGTTCCGGCGTCGGACATGGCGGGGTCTGTGGAGGCGGTCGGCGACCGCGTGACCCGTGCAGAAGTCGGGGACCGCGTGATCGCCAATTTCCTGCCCGAATGGATCGACGGCCGGCCGGGCGGAACCGCCGAGCGTCCCTCCTACCGCACGCTGGGCGGTCATTACCCCGGCGTTCTGGCGGACCATATCTGCGTTCCCGAAGGTTGGCTGGTCACCTCGCCGAAGTCGCTGAGCGATGCGGAAGCCGCGACGCTGCCGGTCGCGGGGCTGACCGCCTGGTTTGCGCTAGTGGAGCAAGGTCGCATCAAGGCCGGCGACACCGTGCTAATCCCGGGTAGCGGCGGGGTGGCGATGTTCGCCGTGCAGATCGCCGCGGCCCACGGTGCCGTCGCGATCGTCACCTCGTCCAGCAATGAGAAGCTGGCGCGCGCCGCTTCGTTCGGCGCGACCCATGGCATCGACCGCGCCACGGGCGACGTCGCGGTGGCCGTGCATCGTCTAACCGGCGGTCGCGGTGCCGATCATGTGCTCGACCTGGTCGGCGGCGACAATTTCGCGCTGTCCATCGACGCCGTCGCGCCCGGCGGGCGCGTGTCGGTCATCGGCCTGCTCGGCGACGTCGAACTCCGTGCGCCCACCACGCCCGTGCTGCTGAAGGCGCCCGTCGTCCAAGGGATCGTCACCGGCCACCGCCGAGCGCTGGAGGACCTGGTGCGGGCCGTCGACCGGATCGGGCTCAAGCCGGTGATCGACGCCCGGTATGCTTTCGAAGACCTGCCCGCTGCGCTCGACCATCTCGCGCGCGGGGCCTTTGGCAAGGTTGTGATCGACATAACGACGACGGGAGCTTGATGATGCTAAACCTGAATCCCCGGACGACCGCGCTGATCGTCATCGACCTTCAGGAAGGAATCCTTTCCGCCGAGCCGCTTCCTTATGGCCGCGACGAGATTGTCGGTCGCGCCGCCGAACTAGGCCGAGCTATCGCCGCCGCTGGAGGCTCGATCATCCTGACGACGACCGACTTCGCGCCCGGTTACGCCGATGCGCCGCGCGGTCGCGCCGACGCGCCTTGGGAGTTGCCGACCGAGGGGCTACCTGCTGGCTTCGCCGCGTTAGTGACCGAAATTGCTTCGCTGCCCGCTGCCGTTCACGTCGTCAAACGTCAGATGAGCGCCTTCTTCGGTGCCGAGCTCGATCTCCAGCTTCGCCGGCGCGGCTGCGACGCCGTCGTGATCTGCGGGGTTGCCACCAACTTCGGCGTCGAGGCGACCGCGCGGGCGGCGTTTGACCTCAATTACGACGTCGTCGTCGCGGCCGATGCCTGCGGCTGCGTCGCGCCCGGTTTTCATGAGTTCGCGGTGGAGAACATCCTACCGCGCATCGCTCGCGTACGCCCGGCGACCGAGATCGTCGCGGCGCTCGCCGAGTGACCGAGGCGTAAGGCGCAGGGCGACCGCTACGACAATCACATCGAATCGGTCGAGCAGTGATAGATCGCGGAAGCACAAGCGCCTCGGGCACCCGGCGCGCCGAGCCATGTGTCCGCTCTACGTCGCCGGCTTGATCGGCCCCGGGCGAGCGCAAGAGCGTTCAACCTATGGTCCACCGTCTCGGTCTGCCGAGCCATGATGGCCTGCACCACTTCGTTTCCGCCGGCGTTTGGGATGCCGCGCCGCTCGAAGCCGAGCTTCTGGTAGAGGTGGACCGGCTGGTGGGCGGCCGGGATGGCGTTCTGGTGATCGACGATACGGCCCTGCCGAAGAAGGACATGCGCTCGGTGGGCATTGCCCCCGCAGTACGCCTGGACGCTCGGCAAGAACGCCAACTGCCAGACGCTCGTCTCGCTGACGTTGGGGCGTGGCAAGGTGCCCGTACCCGCGGTGCTGTTTTTGCCCAAGGCCTGGACAGGCGACCCCGCCCGCCTCGACAAGGTCGGCGTTCCCGCCGAGCACCATGCCGCCCGCAGCAAACCGGAGATCGCGCTCTGCGAGGTTGACGGGATGATCGTGGCTGGGGTCGCCGCCCAGCCAGTAGTGGAGGCGGACGCCGTCCACCGCCGCGAAGTGGCTGGCGAATCCTGCCATCCTCGGCGCCGTGGCTGGCCGTTCCAGCAGGAGCGAGTTCCTTCGGCTCGGCCTGGGCGTCGCCGAGCGTGGGGTAGTCAATGTAGCCCTCCGCGCCGACGCCGTAGAAGAGCGCCGGATTGGGCTTATTCGTCGGAACGTCGACCAGGAAGCGCTCCACCAGGTCGGGATTGGCGATATAGGGTACGCCGAAGGCGACGAAGTCCGCTACGCCGCTGGTGATCACCGCGTTTCCCTTGGCCTTGTCGTAACCGGTGTTGGTGACGAACGGGACGCTCGTCATCGGGCTTGAAGGAGCCCGCGACATCGTCGATCGCGGTGCCCTCATCCTTCTCTCTGGCGTTCGGCTCGAGCATGATGAGGTAGCCGATCCGCCTCTTGTCGAGTTGGCGGACGACGTAGCTTAAGGTGCTGAGCGGATCGCTATCGCGTCCATCGTTTCGAGCATCAGCCGCGCGCGGTTCACGATCGAGCCGCCATAGTCGTCAGTGCGCCGGTTGCTGACATCATGCAAGAATTGATCGTGGAGATAGCCGTTCGCGCCGTGCAGCTCGACGCCGTCCTCGGGGGCGGCGCGACTGGCTGTCGCTAAGTTTTCGACGATGCTGGGGATCTCGTCTACGGACAGCTTGCGAGGCACAGGGAAGTCAACGCGCCCGCTCGGCAGGAAGAAGTCGCCCGTCGCGGCGGAGCGGCGACGGCGCGACCGGCATCTCGCTGCCGCGCATGTCTGGAGGCGTGATGCGGTCGCAATGCCAGATCTGGCAGTAGATGCGGCCGCCCGCGGCGGTGATCATCTTCCAGCCGTCAATCTGCACTTGGTTGTAGATACCAGGACCACGAATGACGCCGTCGGCCTGCGGAGACACCGAGGTGCAATCGGTGACCAGCAGTCCCGCCGAGGCCCGCTGGACGAAGTAGTCGCGCATTACCTTGGTCGACGCGTGGTCCTCGGTGGCGCGCGTCCGCGTCATCGCCGAAAGCATGATGCGGTTGGGCAGGTGCAGGCCGTGCAAGTCGTAGCTGGTGAAAAATCGGTCATGGTCGTCTCCTTGGGTTTGGTTGTTGCGCGGTCAGAGCATATGCGCGACGCCGTCGATGTTGAGGGTCTGGCCGGTCATGAAATCGGCGTCGGGGGAGGCGAGGAAGAAGGTGGTGCCAACGAGGTCCTCGCCGACCTCGTCGCGTTGGATCGCACGGGCCGCGATCTGCGCCTTGATCATCTCGGGCGGCATTGACTTGTCGACCGCAGGCGTGACGGTCAGCCCGGGCGCGATGAGGTTGACGATGATGTCGTCCTTGCCGACGACCCGCGCCAGGCTGCGCGTGAAGCCGAGCACGCTGCCCTTCGCGGCGACGTAGTAGACTTGGCTCGCGACGCCGTTGAACGTCGAGCCGGAGCCGAAGTTGATGATGCGGCCCCAGCCCTCCCCCGCGCATCAGCGGCAGGACCGCCTTGGTCACCAAGAACACGCCGGTGAGATTGATGCCGACGATCTTGTTCTAGAGCGTGGACTCGACCTTACGCAACCAGATGCGGGCTGAGGCGAGCAGGACCGCGGCGAGGAAGTTGC
>CAXUCL010000006.1:16966-40218 GCA_964249395.1 uncultured Rhizobiaceae bacterium | reverse complement strand
AAGGGCCGCCACCGCGCCAACCGCATGGTGCGCCGCAAGGGCCGCATCTACATCATCAACAAGGAGGCCCCGCGCTTCAAGGCGCGCCAGGGCTGAGACCGTTCGCCGGCTGCAATAACCAGCGGCCGATCACGGATCTTGTGAGTTTGAGGGACGCGCCGCGGCGGGCTAGGCTCGTCCGCATGCGCGTCCTTCTTGCATTCGGCTGCCTTTTCGCCCTGATCGCGATGCCCGTCGCGGCGCAGGCCCCCTCGCCGCCCGCCGCCGAGCTTGGAACGCAAGCCGCGCAGTCCGCCAAGCCGCCCGCCGGCCGGTCGCAGCAGCCCGCCGGCACGCCGCTCGAACCCGTCGACGACCCGGCGGCCCACGCCAAGCGCCTCGGCGACCTGTTCATGCGGTTGAAGCAGGAACCGACGGCCGCGAAGGCGGAGTCGATCGCCGCGCAGATCAACGCCGAATGGCTGGAAAGCGGCAGCGCGACGGTGGACCTCCTCGTGCAGCGCGCGGGAACCGCGATCGGCAAGAACGACAACGCCGCCGCCTTCGACTTCCTCGACCAGGCGATCATCCTCGACCCGAACTACGCCGAAGCCTGGAACCGGCGGGCGACGCTGAACTATTCAACGGCGAACTACGGCAAGTCGCTCGACGACATCCGCGTCACGCTGCGGCTCGAGCCGCGGCATTACGGGGCGCTGATGGGCCTGGCGTCGATCCTGGAGGAAACCGGGAGAAAGCCGCAGGCGCTGGAGGCTTACGGGAAAGTGCTGGAGCTTTACCCGACGTTGAAGGCGGCGCAGGACGCCGTCGGCCGCCTGTCGGACGAGTTGGCGGGTCAGGCGTTGTAGGGAACGCCGGTCGGGCCGCGTCGACGTGGGAGTTGCAGCGTCGCGTCAGGTGGGAAGGCTCTAGTAGGGGGCGGTGTCGGCCCCCAGCTGCGATTGGAACGACCGGCAGCCTCGATCGGCGACGTCGTGGTCCTGTCGACGGCCATGAACCCGGACGGTTCGCGTCCCCCTTGCTCCCGAGCGCTTTCCGGACCCATTCTCGCCGCGAGGCGGCTTGAGGGACAGTTCGCATGGGTCTCCTGATTCTAGGGCTGGCGCTGTTCCTCGGCGTCCACTCGCTGCGCATCGCGGGCGAGGCGCCACGCGCCGCGCTACTCGGTCGCCTTGGCGAAGGTCCCTACAAGGGTCTTTACTCGGTGCTGTCGCTCGCCGGCCTCGTTCTCGTCGGCCAGGGCTACCGTTCGGCGCTCGCCGCGTCCGGCATGGCATGGGCGCCGCCGGCCGGGCTGTCGCACCTGACGCTCCTTCTGGTGCCGGTCGCCTTCGTGCTGGTGGCGAGCGCCTACCTGCCGGCCGGCCACATCAAGCGCGCGGCGCGCCATCCGATGGTGCTCGGCATCGCACTCTGGTCGCTCGGCCATCTCCTCGCCAACGGCGAGACCGCCAACGTCGTGCTGTTCGCTGCGTTCTTCATCTGGGCCGCGGCGGACTACGTCGCCTCGCTCGCGCGCCAGCCCCGGCCGGTGACGGGACCGGCGGACGTGAAGGGCGACGCGGCCGCCGTGATCTTCGGCGGCGGCCTGGCGCTGGCCTTCATCTTCGGCCTGCACGAATGGCTCATCGGCGTGTCGCCGATCGGCTGAGGGTTTTGTGCCGCGGACGGACGACTAGGGCGAGCCCGCGCCGTCCGGCACGAAGTCGACCAAAGCCGCCAAGAGCACCGCGACCCGGCAGGCAAGCCGGAGGCGATGTCCCGAAGGACGGAAAGCCGCTACTTCGCCAGCGAGATCTGCGAGCTGTTCGGCCCCAGACCGGGCGGCACGGGCACCGGCGACGACTCGTAGTTTGCGTTGATCACGAGGTCCACGCCGCCGGTGACGTTCAATGTGTGCGCGACGATGGCCGTCCAGGACGACGTCGCGCCCACGTCCGCCTCGCACTTCAGCGGGCTCGCGCTTTGGTCGTCGCCGCTGCCCTCGTCATCCCCTGTCTCGTCGTCACCGCTGCCCTCGTCGTCGCCCTCCCCGTCGCCGCTCACGTCGGGGTCGCACTTGCCGTCCCCATCCTTGTCGCCGCCGATGACGAGGTGGTCGGACGGCACGTAGACCGTGCCGACGAGCTTCTGGGCGTTCCGGCTTTCGATCTTGAAGTCGCGGCGCTTGGCGCCCGTCGCAGTCTGCGCGTAGACGAGAAGGCCGGCCATCGGACCTGTTTCGCGCGCGGAAAGCGACACGCTGGAGTCGTTCTTCAGCTCCAGCTTGGATTTGGCCCCCGCGAACACGAAGCCGACGTTTGTGCCTGTGATCGTCGCCTTCTTGTCCACCCGCATCTTGCCGTCGCGAATGACGTACTCACCGGGTAGAAACGTGACGACGGCGCCGTCGGTGATCTCGAGCCCGCCGCAGAAGACGCCCGGCGACAACGTCTTGTTGACGCCCTCGATCTTCAGCTTGTTGTGGTCGCAGGCCCGGTCCTTCACCAGCCCGTCCACGACAACCGCTCGTGCGGCCAGGGGGTCCGGGAACTGCGGGCAATCCGTGATCGGCAAGGGCGAGAAGTTGCTCGCCGTGCCCCGGTAGCCGCCCGCCGTGCAGGCGAGCGACGAGGCGAGCCTGGCCGAACTCTTGGCGGCCAGGCCAGCCGTGCTGCTGGAGTTCGAATAGGCCGAGCAGTCCTTCGCCACCACGCTGGCGTCGCCCGTCAGGCTGAACGCCTCGGCGCTCGATGGCGATTGCACGACGATGCAGATCGTGTCCTGCCCTGCGGCTTGCGCGACGGACGTCACCGCGATCTGCGGGCTACCGACGAAGTAGCCCATGAGGAAGTAGCCGTAATGATCCTGGCTCAGCGTGACGACGACGCGGCGGACGTCCTCGTCGACCTCGGTCCGGTGGGCGAAGGTCGAGCCGCTGAAGCGGTTCGACAGGTTGCCGCCGATGATCGACCCGGCGACCTGGTTCGCGATCTCGGTCGACCAGCCCTTCATGCTGGCTTCGCTGGCGGCGGCGAGCGCGGCGGCGTCGGAAGCCTCCTGCAGCTCGCTGCGATGGTGCGCGTAGACGAAAAGGTCCACCACGCCGCCGACCAACCCCAACAGCAGAGGCGACAGCAGAGCTGCGATGGAAGCGAAGTTGCCGCTTCTGTCCTGTGCGAAGTTGCGGAGCATCCTCGGCTTCCGTGAAGCTGGAAGCCTACGAGGAAAAGCTGAAGGACCACCTACCAGCCGCCGAGCGAAAACCTTCGAAAGGCCGGCTTGGGCGCAGTAGGGCTGCGACACGGCAACCCGGTTCACGCATCGTTTGTTCGCCAGGAAAGCATTTCGGCGGACAAACGCCGCGTCGAGTTCGATGCACCGCCGGACAGAATCGCTGCGAACCTGACGAATACAGAAGGCTTGCCGGTCCGGTCGCAGTCGCCTGCCGGAGAAGCGCTTCAGGATGCGCGGTCGAAGTCGGCCACCACGTGCTGCCAAAGGCGTGTGGCCTCGGGAAGCGTCCAGCGGCGGTAGAGCACCGCGTGCAACGCACCGACCGGAACCAGTGCCGCGCGCAGGCCGAGGAGGTCGTCGCCGACGGCGTGGGGTGGAAACACGAGCGACAGCTCGATCAGAAAGAAGCCGCACGTCGCGCCGCCCGCCGCCCAAGTCAGCCAATGGCGCACGAACGGCTGGAACAACGACAGCAGCGTCATGCCGAAGCCGACGAGAAACGTCGGGAGCGCGGCGAGGACGATGCCGCCGGCAACACCGATGGCGAGGCCGAGCGTCAGGATGACGACAGCTCCCGCCAACGATTCCACGTCGACATCCGGCGTGACGATGGCCACGACGAGCATCGCCGTCAGCACCATCACGGCGATTGTCGCCCCGGTCAGGGCGGACACGAACATGGCGGACTTGAAGGATATCCAGGCAATGCCGGCCGCGGCGCGCCCGGCGCTTTTCGGCGTTGCGTCGTTTCCGTTCGGACGCAAAGCGCGGGTCCGCAGCGGCGGCGCTACACCGCCGAAAGCCCGTCGGACCCGATGTGCGCGATGCGGAGCATGTTGGTGGAGCCGGGGATCTTGAGCGGCACGCCGGCGGTGATGATGATGCGCTCGCCGGCTCGCGCGAAGCCTTCCTCCACCGCGACCTTGCAGGCCGTGTCGATCATCGCGTCGATCGACTCCTCGTCCTTCGAGATGACGCAGTGCAGGCCCCAGACCACCGACAGGCGCCGGGCGGTGGAGAGGATGGGCGACAGGGCGAGGATCGGGATGGCCGGGCGCTCGCGCGCCGTGCGCAGGCCCGTGGTGCCGGTGGCCGTGTAGGTGACGATCGTCGCAACGCGCAGCGTTTCCGACATCTGCCGCGCGGCGAGCGAGACCGCGTCGGCGCCGGTCGGCTCGGGGTCCGGCCGCTGCGCGAAGATGATGCCGTGGTAGAGCGGATCGCGCTCGGCGGCCTCCGCGATGCGGTTCATCATCGAGACGGCCTCGGTCGGATACTGGCCAGCGGCCGACTCGGCCGAGAGCATGATCGCGTCCGCGCCCTCGTAGACGGCGATCGACACGTCCGACACTTCGGCGCGGGTCGGCACCGGCGCCGTGATCATCGATTCCAGCATCTGCGTCGCGACCACCACCGGCTTGCCGGCCTTGCGGGCGGCGCGGGTGATGCGCTTCTGGATGCCCGGCACGCGCTCCAGCGGCATCTCGACGCCGAGGTCGCCGCGCGCGACCATCAGGGCGTCGGACAGTTCGATGATCTCGTCGAGGCGCTCCACTGCCTGCGGCTTCTCGATCTTCGACATCAGGCCGACGCGGCCGCGCGCCACCTTGCGCGCTTCGGCAAGGTCTTCCGGGCGCTGGATGAAAGACAGCGCCACCCAGTCGACGTCCGCCTCCAGCACCGCGTCGAGGTCGCGCCGGTCCTTTTCGGTCAAGGCGCCCGTGCCGATGGTGGTGTCCGGCAGGCTGACGCCCTTGCGGTTCGAGATCTTGGTGCCGGCGACGACCCGGCACTTCACGCGGCGGCCGTCGGCCTCGACGGCGACGAGCTGCAGCTTGCCGTCGTCGATCAAGAGGCGATGCCCCGCCTCGACGGCCTGCAGGATTTCCGGGTGCGGCAGGTGGACCCGCGTCGCGTCGCCGGGCTCGGGGTCGTCGTCGAGCGTGAAGTCCTGGCCGGCTTCCAGCGAAACGGCGGTATCGTGGAAGGTGCCGACGCGCAGCTTCGGCCCCTGCAGGTCGGCGAGGATGCCGATCGGGCGACCGATCTGCGACTCCACCGACCGAATGCGCCGGACGAGCTCGCGCATCTGGTCGTGGTCGGTGTGGCTCATGTTGATGCGGAACACGTCGGCGCCGGCCTCGTGCAGGCTGCGGATCATCCGCTCCTCGGAGGAGGCGGGACCGAGCGTTGCGAGGATCTTGACCCGACGGTTGCGTTTCATGGCGTCGCCGCTTCCCCTCGCGGCGCCTCGGTGAGCTGGACCATCCAGCTCCCCTGCTCGCCCGTGTCGTATTCGCGGAACCCTAGTTTCTGAAAGCCGCGCGCGAAGCAATCCTTGACGCCGGCGATCTTGAACTCTTTCTCCGCGACGCAGAAGTTGACGCCGCCGGCCCAGAGCCCGCGTCCGTCCTGATCCTCGGCGTAAAGGTAGTAGTAGCGCGAGGACAGGTTGCCTTCGATGACGGACTTGCACGTCGTCGCAGGGATCTGCCACCAGCCCTCCGCGGTCCAACCGGCCTCGGCGCGGTAGCCGACCGCGACGCCGACCAGCGACTGCGTGCCGTTGCAAACGCGGAAATCGGCGCGCGCCGGCGTCGCGGCGACGGGAGAAGCGGCAAGAAAGCCCGCCAAGCCGAGCGCCAAGGGCGCGGCGCAGGCACGAAGGAGTTCGACCGTTCGCGGCAGCATGGATGGCGGGTCCTGGGTAACAACGGAATGAGACGGTGCGCGGAGGCGGATTTTCCGCCGCGCCGCCCGCTCTGTCAACGAAACGAGGGCGTGAGCGGGCCTGCGAGACCGGCTCCTACAAGCTCCGCACAACCCTGCACGGGTTGCCGACGGCCAGGACGTTCGGCGGCAGGTCTTGCACGACGACGCTTCCCGCCCCGACCACCGTGTTCTCGCCGATCGTAACGCCCGGGCAGACGATCGCCCGTCCGCCGATCCAGACGCCGTCGCCGATGACGACCGGAAGCGCGGACTCCAAGCCGGAGCGCCGCGTCGCGGCGTCGAGCGGGTGCGTCGCCGTGTAGACGTGGACGCCGGGCGCCATCTGGACCTCTTCGCCGATGGTGATCGCGTTGCAGTCGAGCAGCACACAGTCGTAGTTCACGAAGGTCCTGGCGCCGATCGAAATGTTCGTGCCGTAGTCGCACCGCAGCGTCGGCTTGACGATGGCGTCCGCGCCCAGATGCCCGAGAAGCTCGCGCAGGTGCTGCGTCAGGGCCTCGACGTCGTCGGCGCGCGTCGCGTTGAAGGCGGCGAGGACGCCTTGTGCGCGCGCATAGGCGGCGCCGAGCTCGCGATCGGTGGCGAGGTAGAGCTCGCCCGCCAGCATCCGCTCGCGCTGCGACCTGGGTTCCGGCTCGCTCATGCGCGGTCCGTTCTTGCCTCGGGCCGTCGACCCCGTCAGCCGACCCAGCCGCGCAGTTCGCGCCGCACCATGGCCTCAATGACGTCCATGCCTTCCTCGCTGTCGTTGAGGCAGGGAATGTGGCTGAAACGCTCGCCGCCGCCGTGCAGGAAGCTCTCGGCGACCTGGCCGGCGATCTCCTCCAGCGTTTCCAGGCAGTCCGACACGAAACCAGGGTTCAACGCGGCGATCCGCTTGACGCCCTGCGCCGCCAGCGCCTCCACCGTCTTGTCCGTGTAGGGCTGCAGCCACTCCTCCGGACCGAAGCGCGATTGGAAGGTGGTGACGAGGCGGCCGGGCGGCCAGCCGAGCCGCGCTTCCAGGAGCCGCGAGGTCTTCTGGCAATGGCAGTGGTAGGGATCACCCTTGCGAAAGTAGCTCTGCGGGATGCCGTGATAAGAAGCTATCACCTTTTCCGGCTCGAAGTCGAGGCTCGCGAGGTGCTTCTCGACGGAGCGCGCCAGCGCCTCGATGTAGACCGGCTCGTCGTGATAGGGCGGCACGGTGCGCAGCGCCGGCATTCGGCGCTTGGTCATCAGGTGCTCGAAGGCCTTGTCGTTGACGGTGGCCGTGGTGGACGCCGCGTATTGCGGATAGAGCGGAAACAGAAGGATGCGGTCGCAGCCGGCGTCCTCCAAGGCGTCGAGCCGCTCGGCGATCGACGGCGAGCCGTAGCGCATGCCCCAGTCGACCATGACGCCGGCCTCGCCCGCCATGCGAAGGCCCAGCTTCTCGCCTTGCGCGCGGGTGAAGGTGCGCAGCGGCGACTCGTTGCGCTCCTGGTTCCAGATCAGGTCGTAGGCCCGACCGGACTTCTTCGGCCGCGTGTTGAGGACGATGCCGTAGAGGATCGGGTACCAGGCGGCGCGCGGCCACTCGATCACGCGCTTGTCGGACAGGAACTCGCGGAGGTAGCGCCGCATCGGCCGGTAGCGCGTGCCGTCGGGCGTGCCGAGGTTGACGAGCAGCACGCCGACCTTCGCGGCCTTCACGGGCGGATGGCCGCCCGGCAGGTGGCCGACGGCCCTGCCGCTCGGGGTCGGAAATTGCACGGTCATGGAAGCCTTGGGCGATCGAACGGGTTGCGATCCGTCATATAGGACTCGCGTGCCCAAGCTGGAACCGCTCCAACCTGTCGCGCTTGGCCGCGGCGACCGGGTCTGCTCGCGCGGAGCGACCGCCTCCGTTTCAGGCGCGACGCGCGAGGTCCGAGCGATTGCCGTTCGAGGTCGTGCAGGCCAACCGGTCCGGCTCGACCTGATTGCAGTTGGCCGCGAGGCGCGTTCCGCGGACGCGGGACGTGTATTCCATCGTGATCTGACCCGGCCCGAGCGAGCGGTAGGTGCCTTCCGCGAGGATGGCACCCGTGCCGGCCTCGGTCGCCGTGTAACGGCCGCCCGAGAAGTTCGCGTTGTAGGCGACCGCGCCTCCGATGGAGGACCAGCCTCCTTCGATGCCCTGCGGGCGGGCGGGCGCGGCGTCGACGGCCTGTTGGCGCGAGGTTGTGCAGGCGCTCGCGAGGGTCAGGGCGGAGAGAAGGCAGGCGATAAGCGGGCGCATGGCGATGACCTCATCTGGAACGGCGCGTTCGGGAAGATTCTAGAGACGTATTGCGGCGATGTCATCGAAGCCGAGCCGTCCGCGACCCCATCGCCAGGCTTCGTCCACGCAAGGAACCGTTTCAGCGAGCATCGCTCGCGCGACGCCTCGCCAGTATCAGGCGCCCGCGTCGCGCTCCGTGATCGGCAACCCGGCATGGCGGGCACTGATCGTTTCCCCGTAGCGGATGCGCGCGTCGCTGGTGAAGTTGAACCAGTACATCGTCGTGCCGGTGACGAGCGTCCCGTCGCGCTCGTCGCGCCGCGTCCAGTTGTAGAGCGAGGCGGCCGAGTCCTCCTCGATCACCAAACCGCGCTCCTCGTAGGAGATGTATTTCGCGCGGCGCATGAACTCGCCGAGAAAGGCGCGCGCCTCCTCCTCGCCCGACAAGCGGAAATCGCCTTCGAGACGATCGAACCACGGCGCGTCGATGACGCCAGCGTTGCTGCGGTTGGAGAACACGAGGCCGGGCGCGAAATGGCGCGACGCGACGCCCATCTTGCCGGACATCAACGCGCCGAGAACTTCCCTCAAGACAGCCCGCTTGCGATCGGCATCGCTTTCGGCAAGGCTCATGCGTTCCGTCCCTGATCCGCTACGCCAACATCCGATCGGAGAACGACCGCACCGCTTTCATGCGTCCCCGCGCACCGCGGCTTGGCCCCTCCCGGGTCAAAACCAAATGTGCAACGGGTCCACACGGTGGATTGAAGTGGATTTCAACGATATCCGAAAGCGAAAATCAGATTTTCATATCGTTATCAACAAGTAAATCTCGATAATTCGTAGCTCCGACCGCGACTTTTGGCCGCCTACGCATTTCAAGGTCTGTTATCGGCAGACTGGGCGGGGGACTTACCGCCGCTGATTTGTTCGGGGCAAACGATCCAGGTGTTCCCGAGGGAACTTTCCATCGGTCGACGCGGCGATTTCAGCCTCGACAGCGACAAGTACAATGCGGCTTCGGACGATCGAAATCTACTTGTCGTGCACGAGCACGTTGCGGAACTGCCAAGGATCGCTCGCGTCGATGTCTTCTTTGAAGAGGCCCGGGCGGTCGGTCAGCGGGTTCCAATCGGTGAAATGGCCGGACACGGGGCCGAGGTAGGGCCGCTGGATCTCCAAGCAGCGCCGGAAGTCCATCTCGTCGGCCTCGACGATGCCGGCGTCCGGATTCTCCAGCGCCCACACCATGCCGGCGAGCACGGCGGAGGTCACCTGCAGGCCGGTCGCGTTCTGGTAGGGCGCGAGGGTCCGCGCTTCCTCCAGCGACAGGCGGGAGCCGTACCAGTAGGCGTTCTTCGCGTGGCCGTAGAGCAGGACGCCGAGCTCGTCGATGCCGTCCACGAGTTCGGCTTCGGCGAGGACGTGGTGCGAGGGCTGGATGCGCCCGGCCGCGCCGAACATCTCGTGCAGCGACAGAACCGCATCGTTGCTCGGATGATAGGCGTAGTGACAGGTCGGCCGGTAGGCAACGTCGCCGTCGCCATCGCGGACGGTGAAGTAGTCGGCGATCGAGACGGACTCGTTGTGGGTGACGAGGAAGCCGAACTGCGGGCCCGGCGTCGGACACCAGCTCCGAACCCGGGTCGCGGCGCCCGGCTGATCGAGATAGATCGCCGGCGCGTCGGCCTTCTTGAAGGTCTTGGCGTTGCGCGGCATCCACCGCTCGTGCGTGCCCCAGCCGAGCTCGGCGGGCTGCATGCCTTCGGACGCGAAGCCCTCCACCGACCAGGTGTTCCAGAAGACGTTCAGCGGCTTCGGCAGCTTGGCGCGCTGCGTGTCCCGCTCGGCGATGTGGATGCCCTTCACCCCGGCCTTGCGCATGAGCTTCGCCCAGGCCTTCCGGTCGTCGGCGCCGGGTTCGGCGAAGTCGAGGCCGACCTCGATGGCGACGTCGAGCAGCGCCTGCTTGACGAACCACGAAACCATGCCGGGATTGGCACCGCAGCAAGAGACTGCCGTGCGGCCGCCCGGACGCTTCTTCGCCTCCTTCCGCACCTTGCCGCGCAGCGCGGTGTTCGTGCGCTCGGCGTTGGACAGCTTGTCGTCGAAGTAGAAGCCGGGCCAGGGCTCGACCACGGTGTCGATGTAGAAGGCGCCGAGCTTGCGCGCGAGCCGCATGAGTTCCAGCGAGCTCGTGTCCACCGACAGGTTCACCACGAAACCCGGCCCGTCGCCCTCGGTCAGGAGCGACGTCAGGACGTCCTCGTAGTTCCTGCGAGTGATGGCCTGCTGCACGAAGCGGATGCCGCGCTCGTCCAGCAGCGCCCGGTCTGCGTCGGACGGGTCGATCACGGTGAAACGCCCGCGGTCGAAGTCGAAGTGCCGCTCGATCAGCGGCAGCGTCCCGCGCCCGATCGACCCGAAGCCGATCATCACGAGCGGTCCGGGGATCGTGCCGTGGATCGGATGATCCGGAGACTCGGCCATCGAAGCTGATCCTTCCTCGAATGCTTGTCGCGCCTTCAGAAGCGTTTCGAAACTCTGCCGGGTGGGTCCAACGGCGCTTTCGGGCTCCCGGCGAAGGGCGAGCACCGCAGCTCCCCCGTCCGCATGGTCCGTCGCCGATCCGCCCGCGCATCGACGGCGTTCGGCTCCTGCCGGGCATCCCGAAACCCCTCGCCGACCCTCCGCCGCGGCGTTCCAAAACGGTCTAGCACCTTGCGGCTACCGGAACTGCCGATCGAAGGGAAGCCGCGCCCAGGCGCCATCGCCGGACAGCGTGAACGCTCCTTCGGCCGCCGCCCTCACGCGTCGAACGATTCCAACTCGTCGATGAAACCGGACACGACGGACAGGCCGCGCGACCAGAAGGTCGGGTCGGACGCGTCGAGCCCGAACGGCGCCAGGAGTTCGCCGTGATGCTTGGTGCCGCCCGCCCGCAGCATGGCGAAATACTTCTCCTGGAAGCCCGCCGGCCGCTGCTCGTAGACCGCGTAGAGCGAGTTCACGAGGCAGTCCCCGAAAGCGTAGGCGTAGACGTAGAAGGGCGAATGGATGAAGTGGGGAACGTAGGTCCAGAACGTCTCGTAGCCGGACCCCAGCCGGATCGCCGGGCCGAGGCTCGCGCCCTGCACCCGCAACCAGATCGCCCCGATCGCTTCCGCCGTCAGCTCGCCGCTGCGCCGCGCCTCGTGCAGCGCCCGCTCGAACTGGTAGAACGCGACCTGCCGGACCACCGTGTTGATCATGTCCTCGACCTTGGAGGCGAGCAGGGTGCGACGCTCGCGCTTGTCGGTCGTGGCGTCGAGCAGTGAGCGGAAGGTCAACATCTCGCCGAACACGGAGGCGGTTTCGGCGAGCGTCAACGGCGTCGGCGCCATGAGCGCGCCCTGCGGCCCGGCGAGCACCTGATGGACGCCGTGGCCGAGCTCGTGCGCCAAGGTCATCACGTCGCGCGGCTTGCCCATGTAGTTGAGCAGCACGTAGGGGTGGACCGACGGCACGGTCGGGTGCGCGAAGGCGCCTGGCGCCTTGCCCGGCCGCACCGCCGCGTCGATCCAGCGGCGGTCGAAGAACTTGGCTGCGATCCGCGCCATCTCGGGCGAGAAACCGGAATAGGCCGCGAGCACGGTCTGCCGCGCCTCGCCCCAGTGGATGTCGCGCCGCGCGTCGTCCGGCAGCGGGGCGTTGCGGTCCCAGAACTCCAGCCGATCGAGACCGAGCCAGCGGGCCTTCAGCGCGTAGTAGCGGTGCGCGATCAGCGGATAGGCGGCTTCCACCGCGCCCGCCAGCGCGTCCACCACCGGCCGCTCGACGCGGTTGGCGAGGTGACGCGAATCGGCGACGTCGGCGAAGCCGCGCCAGCGGTCGGCGATCTCCTTGTCCTTGGCGAGCGTGTTGGTGATCAGCGTGAAGATGCGCAGGTTTTCGGCGAACACGGCCGCGAGCGCTTCGCCTGCCGCGCGACGCCGGCCGCGATCCGGGTCCTGCAGGAGGTTCAGCGCCTCCTCGAGACCGAGGTCCTCGCCCTGCACCTCGAAGCGCAGCGCCGTCATGGTCTCGTCGAACAGGCGGTTCCAGGCGTTGCGGCCGGTGATCGCCTTCTCGTGGAACAGTTCCTCGACGCGGTCCTCCAACTGGAACGGCTTGTCGCGGCGCAGGTCGACGATCCATGGCCGATAGTGCGCGAGCGCTTCGTTGGCGGCCATGGCGCGGTCGAGAACGTCGTCGGCGATCCGGTTCAGCTCCAGCGGAAAGAACAGGAGCTTCGACGAGATTTCCGTGATGCGGGCCTGCGTGTCGCCGTAGAACTTCGATTTGGCGGCGTCCGCGGTATCGCCCGAATAGACCAGGCCGGCAAAAGAGATCAACCGCCCGAGGACCTCCTCCAGCCGCTCGAAGTCGATGAGCGCTTGCGCCAGCGAGCCGCCGCCGTCGCGGGCGGCTTCCTCGGCGAGCTTGCCGCGCCAGCGAGCCCCGAAGGCGGCGGCCGCCGCGTCGCCCTTGGTAAGGTCCGAGGCGATTTCCGGTGCGTCGGGCGAAGCGTAGAGATCGGACAGGTCCCATTCCGGCAGGGCTTCGCCGAAGGAAGTCGCGCCGGCACCCTCGCTCGGCCTGTCGCGGCGGAGCCCGGATGGAAGCTGGGACACGATCGGTTCGGCCATGGGGAAATCCGGCATGCGGGCGCTGGCAGGAAGCGAGCCTGCGGCAAGGTTTCGTTGACCTTCGCCGTTGAGTGGTTCGAAGGGATCGGCAGAGCAAACTGGAACGGCCTCCGGTTTCGGCGAGGTCGGAACCGGCGGCGATGACCCAGGACGTGCTTCTCGTCGACGACGATCCGGTGCAGCGCCGCCTGCTCTGCGCGCTGGTCGAGCGGTTGGGGATGCGGCCGGTTCCCTGCGACAACGGCGCGGCGGCGCTGGAGGTCCTGCGTCTCGCCCGTCCCGACCGGCGGCCGGGCGCCATGGTGCTGGACCTCGCGATGCCGGGACTGTCCGGCGGCGAGGTCATGGCCGAGATGCGTCGCCTCGGCCTCGACGTTCCGGTGATCGTGCAGACCGGCGCGGGCGGCATCGACACGGCGGTGGAGGCGATGCGCTCCGGCGCCTTCGACTTCCTGGTGAAGCCCGCGTCGCCGGAGCGGCTCGGCGCGGTGTTGACGGAGGCCGTGCGCGTTTCGCGGGCGCGGGAGCGGCACGCGCGGAACCGGCCGCCGCGCTCCGACGCGTTCCGCTTGGAGGCCGCGAGCTCGGCCATGCGACCCGTGGTCAAGCAGGCGGGGCGGGCGGCGGCCTCCAGCATCCCGGTTCACATCGAGGGCGAAACCGGCGTCGGCAAGGAATGGCTGGCGATGGCGATCCGCGCGGCGGGTCCGCGCGCGCGCAAGCCATTCGTCGCGGTGAACTGCGCGGCGCTGCCGCGCGACCTCGCCGAGAGCATCCTGTTCGGCCACGCGAAAGGCGCCTTCACGGGCGCTGCGGAAAAGCGGCCCGGCAAGTTCGCCGAAGCCGACGGCGGGACGCTGTTCCTCGATGAGGTCGGCGACTTGCCGCCCGACGTGCAAGGGAAGCTCCTGCGGGTCCTGCAGGACGGCAAGGTGGACCCGGTCGGCGGCAGCGGCGCCATCGCGGTGGACGCGCGCGTCCTGTCGGCGACGAACCGCGACCTTGAGGCCGCCGTCGCCGCCGGCCGGTTTCGCGAGGACCTGTTCTATCGGCTCGACGTGCTGCGGATTCGCGTTCCGCCCCTGCGCGAGCGGCGCGAGGAGATCGCCCCCCTCGCCCGTCGGCTTCTCGCCGACATCTGCGCCGCGACACGCGGCGAGCGGCCGCTGGCTCTCGCGCCCGATGCAATCGCCCGCCTGCAGGACTTCGACTGGCCGGGCAACGTCCGCCAGCTCGAGAACGCCCTGCATCGCGCGGCGGTGCTCACGGACGGCGACACGTTGACGGCAGCCGATTTCGCCCACCTCGTGTCGCGCCGTGGGGGCGCGACCGACATGGCGGCAACTCCCCTTGCGGCTGAACCCGACGCGAAAGACACGACAAGAAGGTTAGCTGCGCCCCAGCCGTCAAGCGACGATGCCGGCGTCGGAGCGGAACCAACGCTGGCGGCGCTCGGAACGGACGGCGAGATACGACGGGCGGAAGACGTGGAGGCGGACCTCATCCGCTTGGCGATCCGCTGCTACGGCGGGCGCATGAGCGAGGTGGCGCGACGCCTCGGCATCGGCCGCTCGACGCTCTACAGGAAGCTTCGAGACTACGGCATCGACGACCGAAGACCCCTGGCCGGCGACGCCCACGACGGACTTATGGTTGCCGATTGATTGACCCGTTCGCGCGCCGTTCATCAACGCTTAACCCTTTTCTTTTGATAATGGGGGGAAACGCAGCTAACGTCATCTTCGTGCCGCAGTCTCGGCAGACTTGAACGCTGGTTTCGGAATTGTAATCGATTTTTCGAGGCTTCGGGGGAAACGAAGCCTTGAGAAACGGGGACCGAGGGGACACGCTCCGGATGTTCGGAATGACCGACGTTGTCGGCCGCGCCGCGCTGCGCGCTGCCTCCTACGCCACGGCCTGCCTGATGGCGCTGTTCGTTGGAACGGCCGCTGCGCAGGCCGAGACTCGAAATCTCAAGTTCTTCAACCTGCACACCAAGGAAAAGGAAGAGATCTCCTACAAGCGCAACGGCCGGTATCTCCCGGACGGCTTGAAGAAGATCAACTGGATGCTGCGCGACTGGCGCAAGAAGCAGCCGACCAACATGGACCCGCGGTTGCTGGACCTCGTCTGGGAAGCCTACCGCCAGTCCGGCTCGCGCTCCTACATCCAGGTCATCTGCGGCTACCGCTCCGCGTCCACCAACGGCATGCTGCGCTCGCGCTCGTCGGGCGTCGCCAAGGAAAGTCAGCACGTGCTGGGCAAGGCGCTCGATTTCACCCTGCCGGACGTGTCGCTCGCCAAGCTGCGGGCGATCGGTCTCAAGATGCAGGTCGGCGGCGTCGGCTACTACCCGAAATCCGGGTCCCCCTTCGTTCATTTCGACATCGGCAACGTCCGCCATTGGCCGAAGATGAGCCGCCGGGAGCTCATGGCGGTGTTCCCGAACGGCAAGACGCTGCACGTTCCGTCCGACGGCAAGCCGCTGCCGGGTTACGAGCAGGCCCTCGCTTCCTACAAGTCGCGCAAGTCGTCGAGCTCCATCCAAGTCGCCAACGCCGGGGCCTCGCCGGCGTCGGGCGGCGGCGGCAAGACGCTGTTGTCCATGCTGTTCGGCGGCGGCGCGGACGAGGAAGAGGATACGGCCGAGGCCGCGCTGCCGAAGTCGGTGAAGCCGGCCCCCGCCGCGAGGATGCCGGCGGCCAAGCCGGAGCCGGTCAAGCAGGAGCCCGCAGCGGTCGCGGCGACCGTTCCGAGCGCCAAGCCCAAGCTCGAACCGGGCGTGGCGCTTCCCATCCGCGACAACTTCGACACGACGGCGCCGCGCTCGCCGGTGCCGAACGCCGACGTTCCGGCGTCCGCGGCGGAGGACGCCGTGACCGTCGCGGCGCTCGACGCGTCTCGCGTCCCGCTGCCGAGCGCCGCTCCGATGCGCGAACAGGTGGAAGCCGTCGTCGCCGCCGTGAAGGTGCCGGTGCCGACCGCGCCCGCCGATCGGCCGATGCCTGCCGGCGAAGCGCTCGTCGCCGCGCTGGAAACCGCGCCGCCCCCGGCCGAGATCGCTGCGGCCGAAGCCGGCCAACTCGCCTATGCCGTGCCGCGGCCGCGCAACCGCCCGCCGTTCGAGAGCATCCTGCGCAACGAAACGCCGGCCGCCGACGCGGTCGACGAAATACGCGCGATCACGGAAGCCGCGGCGATCGAGATGCCGGTCGCGGCTCCCGCCTCGGTTCGGGCGGAGCCCGCGCCGGTTCCGGCCGCGGGCCGGGTTCGCCTCGCGTCGCTGCAAGCGCCGGCCAAGCCGATCGTGCGGCAGCCGCCGGTCGTCGTCGCAGCCAAGCCCAAGGCGGTGCCCGTCGGCAAGACGGCGCGCTTCAAGCGGCCCGCCGCGCCAGCCGGAGTATTCGCTTCCGCGAAGCCGGCGCCGACGGCCCGGCCGGTTCATATGTCGCAGGCCGCCATCGCCGACCGGATCGGCCTCGCCGATTTCGGAGCGCCCGCCGCGGACGACAAGACTGCTCCTTCGCGCACCGGCGCGCGGCTCGTTCGCAAGGCTCCGACCGCCCTGCCCGCCCTGGCGGCAGGCTTCGTTCCGGCGATGCAGCCCGACTGACGAGCGGCCCCGCGGCGGGCCGAGCAGCGTTCGATACTTCGACGGAGCGCGCCCCACGGGGTGCGTTTTCGTTTGGGCGGCGTGCGCGGCCGATGCGATGACGCGGCGCGGTCCGGATCGCCGATCGGCCGTATGTCCGAACGGTCCGGCTCGGGTGACGCGAACGCTGGATTGCCGAGGCGAAAGATCGACGGGCCACCGGCTCACCATCGCTTCCAAGGGAACGTCGGGGTGTTGCCTTGAGGGCGCGCTGCGGCTCCGCGCATCTTCGCGTTGCGATCATCGGCGCCGACGGTGTTTTGTCGGTTGCGCTCGCGCGCGTCATCTGCACTTGCGGAGAAGCGCTGGTGACTTGACATTTAATATAGTTTTATGAATACCAGCGGCCATGGTCGGGACGCTGCGGCGGCCGGCACCAGTCGAATCAACCATTACTGTCATTCGGCGCGACAGTCGGCGACGCTTCTAGGCGTTGCACGGCCCGCAACGCATCAACTCAAGATCGGACAAGGCGATGGACCAGAGCGAGCGGCTCGACAACAACGAAGTGCTGATGGAGCTGACGGCGGAAGTGGTCGCGGCCTATGTCAGCAACAATTCGCTTTCCGCCGCAGAAATCCCGAGCCTGATCTCGGACGTCTACGGCGCCCTCGGTCGGACTGGCGTTGCGTCCCAGCAGACTGCGGCGACGGAGAAGCCGAAACCGGCGGTCGCCGTGAAGAAGTCGGTGACCGACGACTTCATCATCTGCCTCGAGGACGGCAAGAAGTTCAAATCGCTGAAGCGGCACCTGATGACGCACTACAACATGTCGCCGGAGGAATACCGGGAGAAGTGGGACCTGCCGTCCGACTATCCGATGGTGGCGCCGAACTATGCGGCGGCACGCTCGCGCCTCGCCAAGCAGATGGGTCTCGGACACAAGCGGCGGCGCGGCGCGGCCGGTCGCGGCTGAGCCGAACCGGCGGCTCGCCGTCCGAACAATGGGGCGGGTTCCGTTCAGGGGTCCGCATCGCGGTTGGAAACGAACCGCGAGGAACGGGCCGCCTGCGCATTGGCCGCGCGAGGCGACGGTTCGAGCGAACGGGAGCGGCACGCGTTAGGCGAAAATAAAGATCGTGCCGGTCCGACCCGGCGCGAGTTGCCGGACAGACCCTCAGGCCTGCATGCCGAGCGCCTGCATATAGAGCTCCAGCACCGCGTCCTGCTCGGCCCGCTCGTTCTGGTCCTGCTTGCGGAGCTGGATCACCTTCCGCAGCACCTTGGTGTCGAAGCCGTTGCCCTTCGCCTCGGCGTAGACGTCCTTGATGTCGTCGGCGATGGTCTTCTTCTCCTCCTCCAGTCGCTCGATACGCTCGACGAAGGATTTGAGCTGATCCTGGGCGACGTTCTCAACGTCCGACATGACGCGACTTCCCGACTCGTGTTTGACCCGTCTCGCCGATCCTGGCCGCGCAGGCGGCGGCTGGGGCTCGCTTCGAGACCCTCGAATGCCGGACCGAGCCTGCGCGGAGCCTGCGGCGCCGGCGCGTCGCGGCGGCGACCAAAGCCGAAAGCCCGTTCGAAGGCGATGCCGTCACGTCGCGTCGCCGTCTTGCCGCTCCGCGAAGGCTTCCGCGGCGGCCGGGGAGGCCTCGCGCTGGTGACGGCGCCGCCACTCGTCGTAGGGCATGCCGTAGAAGAGTTCGCGCGCGGTCTCCTTCGTCATCGGCGTCCCGTCAGCGTTCGCCGCCTCGCGCACCCAGTCCGCCAGGCAGTTGCGGCAGAACCCCGCGAGGTTCATGAGGTCGATGTTCTGCACGTCGGTCCGGGCGCGCAGGTGGTCGCGCAACCGGCGGAAGGCGGCGGCTTCCCGCTCGATCGTCTTCCGCTCGTCGTTGTCCGGCATGGGTTCGATCCTCGTTTCGGCGACCCGCATATCACCCTGAGCCGCGCGACGCGCAACCCACCGCGGCGGACGGCCGAAACCGCGGCGAATGCTTCGTTAACCATCCGTGTTTAGGGTCCGGTAAGCGCCAACCCCATCGGTCCGGTCCTTGTTCGCTCGTCGCGACCCTGCCGCCTCATGCAAAACGCGGTCGACGCGCCGGCTCGCGCTGGCGCTCGTGTCGACTGCGGCGACGATCGGTCTTGCAACCGGAGTGGTCGCGCAGGAGGCGGCCAACAGGCAGCCGGCGTTCTCCGAACTCGGCAACCTGCGCCCTTCCAGCGCCGAGGGCTCGCCGAACGACGTGCGGCTCGAAGGCGGGCAATCGCTCGCGCCGCCGCTCGCGCCCGGCCGCGCCCGGGCGCCGGTCGCGCCCTTCCGAAGCGATGGTCCGTTCGCGGCCGCCCAGCCGGGGGGGCCGCGAAAGGCCGCCGCAGCGCCGGCCTTCGACCTGTTCGACGAAGCCGAAACGGGGCCGGCCGCCCGGCAGAACGTGCGCGCGACGCCCGTCGACCCGTACGATCCGGCTTTGGAGCAGTCTTCGGGCGCCCGAGCGATCCGCTCGGAAACGAATGGTCGAGGACCGGCCACGATCGCGACCGTCGAAGAAACCGCAACGGACGACGGCCGGCTTCGCGGCGGCCTGACGCTACCCGCCGCTCCGGTCCGCTCCGTCCGCACCGACACGGTCGACGACCGCCTGAACGGACGCGACGGGCGGCTGCGCGGCAGCCTGCCACCGGCGGTGGACGACCCCTTCGCGCCGGTCGGCCTGCGCCTCGGCAGCGCCCTGCTCTATGCCGCGCTGGAGCAGAGCGTCGGCGTTTCCACGAACCTGGAAGAAACGGCAAACGGCGCGGACGGCGCCTTCAGCGACACGACGCTCGAGCTTCGAGCGGTTTCGGGGTGGTCGCGCCACGAGGCGGAGATCGACGCCGTCGCGAACTACCGGCGCAACTTCGCCGGCGACGACCCGGAAGACCCCGACGTGACCGTCGACGGCCGGCTGCGCCTCGACGTCGACCACCTGACCACCGCGACGCTGCGCAGCGGCTTCATCTTCCGGAAGGAGGACGAAGGCGACCTCGACGCCGGCGCAGAGGACGACGGCGCCCGGCCGGACATCCTTAATTATTCGGGAAGCGGCGAGATCGAGCGCCAGCTCGGCGACGGCTTCGTCCGCGGCACGGTCTCGGCGGCACGCGAAACGACGACCGGCACCGACGACCCGGCCGCGCCGCTCGACGAGGACTTCACGACCTACACGGCGGCGCTCCGGGCCAGCTACCGGCTCTCGCCGGCGATCGCCCCCTTCGCGGAGGCGAGCACGAGCCGGCGGCTGTTCGATGCGGACCTGACTGCGCTCGGGGTCGAACGGGACTCCACCATCCAGGCGCTGCGCGGCGGCGTTGCCTTCGATTTCAGCGAGAAGCTGCGCGGCGAGGTCGCCGGCGGCTACGCCTGGAACCGGCCGGACGCGACGAGCCTGGAGACGGCGGGCGCGCCGACCGTCGACGCCCGGATCGCCTGGTCGCCTCAGCGCGGCACGGACGTCGCGCTGACGGCGTCGACGACCTTCGATCCCGACACCGACGGTTCCGGAACCGCGACCCTCTACGAGGGCGGCCTCGGCGTCACGCACCGGGCGACCGCGCGCCTCGAACTCGAAGGCGCGCTCGTCACGGTCTACCGCGACGGCGAGATCGCCACGGATACGGAAACGACGTTCGGCGCCAGCGCCGGCTTCACCTACTGGCTGAACCGCTCCCTCGCTTTCGTCGGCCTTGCCTCGCACCGGACGGTCAACCGCGCAGGAGGCGCGAGCGACTACGACGTCAGCACCGTGAAGCTCGGTGTCCGGCTGCAGAACTGACGAGCGCCTCGACCGGTCGACGAGCCTACCGGGAGCGCGCCTGCCCAACCATGGCCTCAAGGTCGGCGCCGATCTTGGTCCGAATGTCGTCGCGCGCCAGCGCAAAGGCGACGTTCGCTTGAACGAACCCTTCCTTGTTGCCGCAATCGAAGGTGCGACCCTTGAAGACGGTGCCGAAGAAGTCCTGCGCATCGGCAAGCTTGAGCATGCCGTCGGTAAGCTGGATCTCGTTGCCGGCGCCCCGCTCCTGCGTTTCCAGGATGCCGAAGATCTCCGGCTGCAGGATGTAGCGGCCGGAGATCGAAAGGTTCGACGGTGCCTGGCCGACCGGCGGCTTCTCCACCATGCCCTTGATCTTGAAGCCGGTGCCGACGTCGGCGCCGCGCGCGACGATGCCGTATTTGTTCACCTCGGCCGGATCGCATTCCTCGACGGACAGGACGTTGCCGCCCGACGTCTCGTAGAGCTCCATCATGGCCGACAGGCAACCCTTCTCCGCCTGCATGATCATGTCCGGCAGCAGCACGGCGAAGGGCTCGTCGCCGACGAGCTCGCGGGCGCACCAGACCGCATGGCCGAGGCCGAGCGGCGCCTGCTGCCGGGTGAAGCTGGCGGTGCCAGCCTTTGGCTGGAACGATTCGAGGAGCTTCAGTTCGGCGTGCTTGTTGCGTTGGCGCAGCGTGTCGTTCAGCTCGAACTGGATGTCGAAGTAGTCCTCGATCACCGCCTTGTTGCGGCCGGTCACGAAGATCAGGTGCTCGATGCCGGCCTGGCGCGCCTCGTCCACGACGTATTGCAGCACGGGCCGGTCCACCACGGTCAGCATCTCCTTCGGCACCGCTTTGGTGGCGGGCAGGAACCGTGTGCCGAGGCCGGCGACCGGGAAAACGGCTTTGCGGACCTTCTTCATCATGCGCTCCTGGCTGGCCGGGGCGGCGCCGATCTCGGCGACGCGGGCATCGAATGCGAGCGTTCATAGCCGGTTCGGGCGGCGAGAACCAGATTCGGCGCCGCGACGCGAACCAAAGGCCCACATATCGTCGTTTTCTGCCGGCAGGGTGAACGCGAGGGAAACAGCAACGCCGCGTGGTAAAGACGCTCTTAAGGAGCTGCCGCTAGACTGGCGATCGGCGAGTGGAACGTCCGCCCGCTCCGCAAGGTCGCTTCGGCGCTCGGCAAGGGCGAGGCGGCAGATTTGCGGTTCCCAGACCGAGGGCACCAGATGTCGGGCATCAAGATCTTCTCGAAAGTCACGCTGCTCGCGCTACTTATGGCGGCGGGCGCTCCGCAAGCAAGGGCCGACGAGGGCTTCCAGCGCTGGATCGCCGGCTTCGAGTCCACGGCGACGGCGGGCGGCGTCAGCCGGGCGACCTACCGGGCCGCCTTCGCCGGCGTCACCGCGCCGGACATCGAGGTGGTCGAGAAGGCCCGCTACCAGCCGGAGTTCAAGGACACGGTTTGGGACTACCTCGACAACCGCGTCAACGAGGTTTCGGCGGCCGACGGCGCCGCCCGCCGCGCGCAGCTCAAGCCCTGGCTCGACCGGATCGAGAAGCGCTTCGGCGTCGATCGCGACATCCTCTTGGCCATCTGGTCGATGGAGTCGGATTACGGCCGCGTGCTGGAGCGGCAGAACGTCGTGCGCAACGTGCCGCGTTCCCTGGCGACGCTCGCCTATCTCGACAAGAAGCGCGCGAAATACGCGCGCTCGCAGCTGATCGCGGCGTTGAAGATGCTGCAGGACGGCGACGTCTCGGTGCGTGGCCTCACGGGCTCGTGGGCCGGCGCCATGGGCCACACCCAGTTCATTCCGACGAGCTATCGCCTTTACCGGGCCGACATGGACGGCAACGGCCACGCCGACATCTGGACCTCCGTTCCGGACGCCCTGGCGACGGCCGCCAACCTTTTGAAGAAGAACGGCTGGCAGAGCGGCAAGACCTGGGGCTACGAGGTCGCGCTTCCGTCCAGCGGGGCGGCGTCTCTGAAAGGCCGCAGCATGAGTCTGTCCGCCTGGGCGGCCAAGGGCTTCAAGCGCGCCGGCGGCGGCGGCTTCGCGTCCGGCTCCGACCGCGCGACGCTGATGCTGCCGGCCGGACCCAACGGCCCGGCCTTCCTAATGACGAAGAACTTCTACGTGCTGAAAGCCTACAACAACGCCGACAAATACGCGCTCGGCGTCGGGCACCTCGCCGACCGGATCGCCGGCGGCGGCGACTTCGTCCAGGCTTGGCCGCGCGGCTACGTTCCCCTATCGATGGAGGAGCGCTACGAGGTGCAGCAGCACCTGACGCGCAACGGCCTCTACGACGGCAAGATCGACGGCAAGATCGGCACGACGTCGAAGACCGCCATCATGGCCTACCAGCGGGCCGCCGGCATGGAAGCGGACGGCAACCCCTCCAAGTCGCTCCTGGAAACGATGCGCAAGGGATAAGAGATGACGGACGGCGAGCGGCGGCGAGCGATCTTCGGCCAGGCGCTGCGCGCAGCGCTGTTTCTGCCGCTCGTCGCCGTCCTCGTCCTCGTCGACATCGGCGGCGCCGGGGGACCGCGAGAAACGCAGGCGCAGGAACGGCGCGGCTTCTTCGGCTTCTTCGGATCGCCCCGGCGGCGCTACATCGATCCGCCGGGTCGCTATTATCCCGATCCGCCCTCGCGCAAACGCCGCAGTTCCATCATCCGGCCGCGCACGCTCAAACGCCAGCAAGCCGTTCGCGGCCGGGGCGGCGAGCGCGCGCAGGACCGAACCGCTCGCTCGGGCAGCCGCAAGGCGGGAGCTGCCGCCGCGACCGCCGCCGCCGCCGCTGCCAGCGTGCCCGTTGCGAAGGCAGCGGACGCGAAGACCGTTCTGGTTGTCGGCGACTTCATGGCGGTGTCGCTCGCCAAGGGTTTGGAGAACTCCGCCAGCGAGAACCCGAACCTGAAGGTCGTCGGTCGCACCGACGGCTCGTCCGGTCTCGTGCGCACCGATCACTTCGACTGGCCGGCCAGGATCG
>CAXUCL010000006.1:0-16956 GCA_964249395.1 uncultured Rhizobiaceae bacterium | reverse complement strand
TCGACGAGGAAAAGGCGGCGATCGTTATCGTGCTGCTCGGTGCCAACGACCGGCAGGACATCCGGGCCGGCGAAGCGGCGGCGGACCTTCGCTCGCCGGGATGGAACGCGGAATACGGGAAGCGCGCCGCCGCGCTCGGCAAGGTGGTGACCGATCGCGACATACCGCTTCTGTGGGTCGGCCAGCCGGCCTATCGTTCCCGCAAAACGAGCGAGCACATGGCCGCCTTCAACGAACTCTATCGCGCCGCCGCGACAAAGGTCGGCGGTGAGTTCGTCGACGTTTGGGACGGGTTCGTCGATGCCGAGGGCGCGTTCGTTTCGCGCGGACCCGACGTCGGCGGACAACCGGCGCAGCTGCGCAACGGCGACGGCATCACGATGACGCCGGCCGGCGCCGACAAGCTCGCGTTCTTCGTCGAGAAGCCGCTGGAAAAGCTCCTCGGGAGCAGCATTCTCGGGTCCGAGGTGGCGACCGTACGGCCGGATAGCGGCGCCGCGCCGGCGCCGAACCTCGCCAACGCCACGGCCGTGCCGGCGATGTCGCTCGCCGGAGCGTCGATCGACGGCGGCGACGCGCTTCTCGGCGGCGTTTCCGCGGGCGGGGCCGGGCCGAGCGAAACGCCGTCGCCGCGCGAAAAGCTGGTGCTGTTCGGCGGCGGCGCCGGCAGCGCGAGCGGCCGCGCCGACGACTTCTCCTGGAACAGCAAGTCCGGCCCGGTCGACCGCGCGCCCGCCACGGCCTCCCCGGTCGTGTCGCAGGGCAAGGTCGAACTCGGACCGCTGCGGGCCGGCGCCAAGCCACCCGAGCCGCCCAAACCGATGCCCTCGCTGCAGGACGCGATCATCGAGGACTGGGAAGCGCAGAACAAGGTGGTGACGGCGCCGCAACCCGCCAAGCCGTCCGACCGCTGACGGCGTGATCTGCCTCAGAGCGGCAGCGTGGTCTGGCCCATGAGATCGAGGTCGATGGCGCGCGCCGCCTGCCGGCCTTCCCGGATCGCCCAAACCACGAGCGACTGGCCGCGGCGCACGTCGCCGGCGGCATAGAGCTTGGCGAGGCTGGTGCGGTAGTCGCGATCGGCGGCGGAAACGGAAACGTTGCCACGCGAGTCGCTCGCCGTTTGGAGCCGCTCGCCGGCCTCCGCCATGAAGCCTTCGGCGAACGGGCCGGCGAAGCCGATGGCGATGAAGGCGAGGTCCGCCTTGATGACGAACTCCGTGCCCGGCACCGGCCGGCGCCGCTCGTCGACCTCGCAACATTTCACGCCGGTCAGGTGCCCGTCCTCGCCGACGAACTCCAGCGTCGCCACGCGGAACTCGCGAACCGCACCCTCGGCCTGGCTTGAGGACGTGCGCATCTTCGTCGCCCAATAGGGCCAGACTTCCAGCTTGTTCTCCGTCTTCGGCGGCTGCGGCCGGATGTCGAGTTGCGTCACCTTCACCGCGCCCTGACGGAAGGCGGTGCCGACGCAGTCGGACGCCGTGTCGCCGCCGCCGACCACCACGACGTGCTTGGCGCCCGCCCAGATCTCCGGCGCGGTCCAGGCCGTCGACTGAATGGTTTCGCCGCCGACGCGGCGGTTCTGCTGCACGAGGAAGGGCATCGCGTCGTAGATGCCGTGGAGGCCGTTGGTCGGGATGCCGGCCTCGCGCGGGCGCTCGGCGCCGCCGCAGTAGAGAACCGCGTCGTAGGCTTCCGTCAGCTCCGCGAGCGGCTTGTCGACGCCGATCTCGATGCCGCAGAAGAAAGTAACGCCCTCGTCCTGCATCTGGTCGACGCGCCGGTCGATCAGGTGCTTCTCCATCTTGAAGTCCGGAATGCCGTAGCGCAGCAGGCCGCCCGGCCGGGTTTCGCGCTCGAACACGTGGACATCGTGGCCCGCGCGGCCGAGCTGCTGCGCCGCCGCCAGGCCCGCGGGGCCGGAGCCGATCACCGCGACGCGCTTGCCGGTCGAAACGGCGGCCGGCTGCGGTCGCACGAAACCGAGCTTGAAGGCCTTGTCGGCGATGGCCTGCTCGATCGTCTTGATGGCGACCGGCATGTCCTCGAGGTTCAGCGTGCAGGCTTCCTCGCACGGCGCGGGGCAGATGCGCCCGGTGAACTCCGGGAAGTTGTTGGTGGAATGGAGGTTGCGCGCCGCGGACTCCCAATCGTCGGCGTAGACGAGGTCGTTCCAGTCCGGGATCTGGTTGTGCACCGGACATCCGGTCGGGCCGTGGCAGTAGGGCACGCCGCAATCCATGCAGCGCGCGGCCTGGCGCGACACCTCGCCATCCCCCATCGGCAGCACGAACTCGCGGAAGTGCCGAATGCGATCGGAGGCCGGCTGGTATTTCTGCGTCTGCCGGTCGATCTCGAGAAAGCCCGTCACCCGTCCCATGACCGAACTCCTTTCAGCTTTCCCGCGGGTCCGCGGCCCGCGCGACAAGGCTCGGGAAGCCGTTCCGCTTTCCGAGCCTCGTCGCTTCGATCGTCGCCTACAAGATGTGTCGCAGTCCCGAACCGGACGCGCCCCGAATTACGACAGCATCACTGCCCTATTCCGACGGTGCTCGCAAGCCGATCGGCATGAGCCGCCGCGTCGCAGTCGAGCGTCGCTTGTCGCTGCGCGAGCGTTGCGCTATAGGCCGGCCGCCCGCGCGGACACCCTTGGAGGCAGCGCGGGCGTGAAGCGGCTTACGGAAGCCGCTTTTCGTCGTTCCGGACCCGGCGGTGCCGGGCGCCGGACGGCAGCTCCGCTTCAACGAACGAGGACTTCAGCCATGAGCGAGACCTATACGGTCAAGGCCGAAGCGCGCGAGAAGGTCGGCAAGGGGGCCGCCAGACATCTTCGCCGCAACGGACTGGTGCCGGCCATCATCTACGGCGACAAGCAGGAGCCCCTGCCGATCGCCGTTCCCTACAAGGAAACCTTCCAGCGCCTGCACGGCGGTGGCTTCAAGACGACGATCGCCAACATCGAGGTCGGCGGACAGACCATCACGGTCCTGCCGAAGGACTACCAGCTCGATCCGGTCAAGGATTTCCTGATCCACGTCGACTTCCTGCGCGTGTCCGACCGCACGGTCGTGACGGTGGCGGTGGCCGTGCATTTCGAGAACGAGGACGCGGCGCCCGGCATCAACGTCGACGGGGGCTCGCTCAACGTCGCGCACCACAGCGTCGAGGTCGAATGCCTGGCGCAGTCCATTCCGGACGGCTTCACGGTGGATCTCGCCGGCAAGGTGATCGGCGACGCGGTGCACGCCTACGACCTGACGCTTCCCGCCAACGTCAAGCTCGTCGAGGGCGCCGACATGGTGATCGCGACGATCGTCCCGCCGATGGCCGAGGAGGTCGACGAGCTCGCGGCCGAAGCACCCGCGACCGAGGTGATCGAGGGCGACGGCGGCGAGGTCGCACCCGGCGGCGACACCAACGACACGCCGGCCGAAGAGAAGTAAGCGGGACCCGGCATGCTGCTTCTCGTCGGGCTCGGCAATCCCGGCCCGCAACATGCCGGGAACCGCCACAACATCGGCTTCATGGCGTTGGACGCGATCCAGCGCCGGGGCGGTTTCCCGCCCTGGAGCCGCAAGTTCAAGGGCGAGATCGCCGAGGGTCTGGTCGCCGGCGAGAAGCTGGTGCTCTTGAAGCCCCTCACCTTCATGAACGTCTCCGGCGAGTCCGTCGGCGACGCCGCGCGTTTCTTCAAGCTGCCGCTCGACCGGATCGTCGTGATCCACGACGAGCTCGACCTCGCGCCCGGCAAGGTCCGGGTGAAGAGCGGCGGCGGCAACGGCGGGCACAATGGCCTGCGTTCCATCGACGCCCATCTCGGCAAGGATTACCGCCGCGTGCGCCTCGGCATCGGCCATCCGGGCTCGAAGGAACGCGTCAACGGTCACGTCCTGTCGGACTTTCACAAGAGCGACGCGGTCTGGCTCGATCCGCTGATCGAGACCGTGGCGCAGAACGTCGAAGCGCTCGTCGCCGGCGAGGACGCGCAGTTCATGAACCGCGTTCACATGGCGACGAACGGCGACGAGCCGGCCTCGGCGAAAGGATCGACGGCGCCGGCAAAAGCAAAGGGGCAGAGCCACGTCCGCCAAGCGCGAACAGGCTCCGCCCCGACGCTGCCCACCAGCGGCCCGATGGCCGACATGCTGAAACGGATGTTCGGCCGGGCAAAGGATTGAACCGCCGCGCGCCGCCTCCGGGCGGCGACGACGAGACGAAGGACACGCTCCATGGGTTTCAGATGCGGCATCGTCGGCCTGCCGAACGTCGGCAAGTCGACGCTCTTCAACGCTTTGACGAAGACCGCTGCGGCGCAGGCGGCGAACTATCCGTTCTGCACCATCGAGCCGAACACCGGCGACGTTGCCGTCCCAGACGAACGGCTGGCCAAGCTCGCCGGCATCGGCAAGTCGGCGCAGGTCATCCCGACGCGCATCACCTTCGTCGACATCGCGGGCCTCGTGCGCGGCGCCTCGAAGGGCGAAGGGCTCGGCAACCAGTTCCTTGCCAACATCCGCGAGGTCGACGCGATCGCCCACGTGCTGCGCTGCTTCGAGGACGACGACATCACCCATGTCGAGGGGCGGATCGACCCGGTCTCCGACGCCGAGACGGTGGAGACCGAGCTCATGCTCGCCGACCTCGAATCGATCGAGCGGCGCATCGCGCCGATGCGCAAGCGCGCGTCGGGCAAGGACAAGGAGGCGCTGACGCTCCTGCCCGTGATGGAGGCGGTGCTCGCCAAGCTGCAGGCCGGGGAGCCGACGCGGATCCTGCTCAAGACGATGGGCAGCGACGAGGTCGCGGTTCTGAAGGGGCTGAACCTCCTGACCTCCAAGCCGGTGCTGTTCGTGTGCAACGTCGCGGAGCCGGATGCCGCCGCGGGCAACGACCATTCGCGCGCCGTGGAGGCGATGGCCGAGCGGCAGGGCGCGGCGAGCGTCGTCATCTCGGCGGCGATCGAGGCGGAGGTCGCGCAACTGCCGGAAGCCGAGGTGCCGGACTACCTCGAAGCGCTGGGGCTGGCCGAGCCCGGCCTCGACCGGCTGATCCGCGCCGGCTACGGCCTGCTCGGCCTCATCACCTACTTCACCGTCGGGCCGAAGGAGACGCGGGCCTGGACGGTGCGGCGCGGCTCCAAGGCGCCGCAGGCGGCCGGCGTGATCCACACGGACTTCGAGAAGGGCTTCATCCGCGCCCAGACCATCGCCTACGCCGACTTCGTCGGACTCGGCGGCGAGGTCGCGGCCAAGGAAGCCGGCAAGGCTCGCGACGAAGGCAAGGAATACGTCGTTGCCGACGGCGACGTGCTGATGTTCAAGTTCAACACATAAGACCGATGCTCGGTTCGTCGTCGGCTTCTTGGAGCGCTGTCATGAAGCACGAAACCATCGTCGTTCGAGCGGAGTGGGATGGGGTTGCGGGCGTCTGGTGGGCGAGCAGCACCGACATCGACGGCTTGGCGATTGAAGCGGAAACGGTTGATCGGCTGCAGGAGAAGGTTCTCGATGCGATTGGCGACCTCATCGAACTCAACGGCTTGCAGTTCGATCATTCCGACATCCCGATCCACTTCCTTGCGCAAGCGACCGTCCGACTTCCCAACCCCAAGCGCGCCTGATGCCCGACTACACGCGGGATGTGAAAGCGCTCCTCCGCGAGGCCAACTGCCGATTCCATCGTCAGGGCAAGGGCGATCATGAGACTTGGTGGAGTCCGATCAGCCAAAGGTTCTTCACCGTCGACAACGGCATCAAGTCCCGGCATACCGCGAACGAGACGTTGAAGCAGGCCGGACTTACGAAAGCCTTCTGAGGATCGAGCACTTGCGCGCCTTCGAGGATTTTCCGGTCGGGCTGGAAATGGCGCTCGGGCCTTATGCCGTTACGCGCGAGGAAACTCTCGCCTTCGCGCGCGAGTTCGACCCGCTGCCCTTTCATACCGACGAAGCCGTGGCGGCGTCGAGCCTGCTCGGCGGCTTGTCGGCGTCCGGTTGGCACACCTGCGCGATGATGATGCGGATGATGGTCGACGGTTTCCTGCGCGACTCCACCTCGCAGGGCTCGCCCGGCGTCGATTTCGTCGACTGGCTGGCGCCGGTGCGGCCGGGCGACACGCTGTCCGGCACGATGACCGTGATGGAGGCTCGCCCGTCGCAAAGCCGCCCGACGCTCGGCATCGCCAAGCTGCGCAACGAACTGCGCAACCAGGCCGGCCTGCCGGTGCTCGAAGGCGAATACACCGTGATGTTCAAGCGGCGCGAGGCCGCTTGACCTCCTACTGGCACACGATCGCCATCGGACGGGAACGCGAGCTCGGCAGCCACGTCTTCACGGCCGAGGCCATTCGGACCTTCGCCGCAAAATACGATCCGCAGCCGTTCCACCTCGACGAAGTCGCGGCCGAAGCGTCGCTGTTCGGCGGTCTTTGCGCGTCCGGCTGGCACACCGCGGCCGTGTTCATGCGCCTCAACGTCGACGCGCTCACCGCGCACGTGACGGCTTTCGTCGCGGCCGGAGGCCGGATGCCGCTGGTCGGCCCATCGCCGGGCTTCCGCAACCTGCGCTGGCCGCGTCCGGTCTACGCGGGTGAGCGGATCACGTTCTTCCAGACGGTAACGGCCAAGCGCGCGTCGGCGAGCCGGCCGGGCTGGGGCGTGGTCGAAACGGCGAACCGCGGGATCAACGAGGCGGGCCAGCCGGTCTTCGGCTTCAACGGGGTCGGCTTCATCGGCACGGATTGAGCGCGAGGAAGGGCGACATCCACACGCGCGGCAGAAAGAAGGGGCCCGTTCGGCCCCTTCGACGTCTCACAGCTCGGATCGTGCGCGGGTTCGTCAGTGCGGAATGCCCGCCCAGACGCGCCGCTTCACCAGCCAGACCATGAAAGCGAAGAGGACCAGGAAGATCATCACCACGAGGCCGGTCGCCTTGCGCGTGACGAGGTGCGGCTCGGCCGTCCACATCAGGAAGGCCGACACGTCGCGCGCGTACTGCTCGACCGTCTGCGGGGTGCCGTCGTCGTAGGTCACCTGCCCTTCGGTGATCGGCTGCGCCATCGCGAGCGCCGGGCCGGCCATGAAGTAGGGATTGTAGTGCGTGCCGGGCTGAATCTCGACGCCGTCCGGCGGCGTTTCGCCGTAGCCGGTCAGGAGCGAGTAGACGTAGTCCGGCCCGCCCTCGGCGTACTGCGTGACGATGTCGATGAGGAACAGCGGGAAGCCGCGCTCGACGAAGCGGGCCTTGGCCATCAGCGACAGATCGGGGGGCGCGGCACCGTTGTTGGCGGCCGCGGCGGCTTCCGCGTTCGGATAGGGCGACGGGAAGTAGTCCGACGGAATGCCCGGACGCTCCACCATTTCGCCGGTGGCGCTCGGGTTCGGGTCCTGGATCTGGTACTCGGCTGCGAAGGCCTTTACCTGGTTCTCGCTGTAGCCGAGGTCCGCGAGGTTGCGGAAGGCGACGAGTTCCAGCGAATGGCAGGCGGAGCAGACTTCCTTGTAGACCTTGAGGCCGCGCTGCAGCTGCCCGACGTCCCACTTGCCGGTCGGCCCGGCAAAGCTCCAGGACAGCTCCGCCGGCTTCACGAGCGGGTAGTGCGGCGTTTCGCTGTGCGCCTCCACCTGACCCTTGGCGGTCGGCTCGGAGGGCGCGCGCCCTTGTCCAGTCTCGCCGGAGGTCGCGGCGCCCGGCGAATGCGCCGGCTCCAGGCCGGTGTTCGGCGCCGTCACCGGCTTCTCCGAGGTCGGCAGCGGCGGCTGGCTCTGTTGCGCGTGGACTGGCGGCACGGCGAGGAACAGTCCCGCCAAACACGCGGCGGACAGAAGCGTCTTCATGGTCATGGTCCCCCGGCCCGCCATCAGCCCTTGGTTTCGGGCGACGCGGCGACCGCCTGCGGCATGGCGTGAGCCCCCTCGCGCTGCTTGCCGAGCACGGCTTCCGTGATCGAGGCCGGCAGCTTGCGCGGGGTCTCGACGAGGCCGAGCACCGGCAGGACGATCAGGAAGTGGGCGAAGTAGTAGATCGTGCCCATCAGCGATAACGCCGGGTAGATGCCCTCCGCCGGACGCGAGCCGAGCCAGCCGAGGAACACGGCGTTGGCGGCGAACACCCAGAAGAACACCTTGTACATCGGCCGGTAGGCGGTGGAGCGCACGCGGCTGGTGTCGAGCCAGGGCAGGAAGAACAGGACGAGGATCGAGCCGAACATCACCAGGACGCCGCCGAGCTTGGAGTCGATCGGGCCGATGTTGAAGGTGATGGCGCGCAACATGGCGTAGAATGGCAGGAAGTACCATTCGGGCACGATGTGCGCCGGTGTCTTCAGTGAGTTGGCGGCGATGTAGTTGTCCGGGTGACCGAGGTAGTTCGGCAGGTAGAAGAGGAAGTAGGCGAACACGCCGAGGAACACGATCATCGCTAGGCCGTCCTTGACGGTGGCGTAGGGCGTGAACGGCACGGTGTCCTTCGAGGACTTCACCTCGACGCCGGTCGGGTTGGTCTGGCCGACGACGTGCAGCGCCCAGACGTGCAGCACCACGACGCCGGCGATCATGAATGGCATCAGGTAGTGCAGCGAGAAGAAGCGGTTCAGCGTCGCGTTGTCGACGGCGAAGCCGCCGAGCAGCAGTTGCTGGATCGGCTCGCCGATCAGCGGAAACGCGGTGAAGAAGCCGGTGATGACCGTCGCGCCCCAGAAGCTCATCTGACCCCACGGAAGCACGTAGCCCATGAAGGCCGTCGCCATCATCAGGAGGAAGATGATGACGCCGAGGATCCACATCACCTCGCGCGGCGCCTTGTAGGAGCCGTAGTAGAGGCCGCGGAAGATGTGGAGGTAGACGGCGATGAAGAAGAACGACGCGCCGTTGGCGTGGATGTAGCGCAGCATCCAGCCCCAGTTCACGTCGCGCACGATCTTCTCGACCGACTGGAAGGCGAGCGCCGAGGACGCGGCGTAGTGCATGGCGAGCACGATGCCAGACAGGATCTGGATGGCGAGGAACAGCGCCAGGATGCCGCCGAAGGTGTAGGCGTAGTTCAGGTTCCGCGGCACCGGGTAGGCGATGAACGAGTCGTAGACCATGCGCGGCAGCGGCAGGCGGGCGTCGAGCCAGCGCATCACGCCGTTCTGCGGCACGTAGGTGGATTGGCCACTCATAGCTGTGCTCTCCTTCGGGATCAGCCGACGCGAACGACGGTGTCGGAGACGAATTGGAAGGGCGGGATCTGCATGTTGGTCGGCGCCGGGCCCTGCCGGATGCGGCCGGACGTGTCGTAGGCCGAGCCGTGGCACGGGCAGAACCAGCCGTCGAACGGGCCGGACTGGCCGAGCGGAATGCAGCCGAGATGGGTGCAGACGCCGACCATCACGATCCACTGCTCCTTGCCGGCGACCGTGCGGTTGGCGTCGCTCGCGTCGGCATCGGACGCGAGGTTGTCGTTGCGGGCGAGCTGGTCCTTGAGATCGGCGAGCTGCACGGACTTGGCCTGCTCGACCTCTTCGGGCGTCCGCTGGCGGATGAACACCGGCACGCCACGCCATTTGGCGGTAATCGACTGGCCGGGCGCGACGGACGCGACGTTGACCTCGATGGACGCGAGCGCGAGCGTGCCAGCATCCGGGTTCATCTGGTCGATGAACGGCCATACGGCGACGGCCGCTCCCACCGCACCCGCGGCACCGGTCGCGATGTAGAGAAAGTCGCGGCGGGTCGGCTCGGCAGTCTGGTTGACGCTCACGCTCGGAACGCTCCCTCGATAATCCGGCCGGTATCCCGGCCACGCGCAATTTTCGACGAAACAGGCAACGTCCGCAAGGGCGGCCACGCAACCGCCTCGATCAACTCGCCCGCGCAGGTCGGGCGCGTTCTAGGCGGCGCCTTTTCGCTTGTCCAGCGCATATGGGGAGTCCGTCGAACCCCGTCGCTGCGACAGGATCGCCCCGCGCAAGCCGTTGCGCGGACGGGATTCGATTGGGGACCGCTACTCCGCCGCTTCCTTCGCCAGGAAGCCGCCGGACTGGCGCTCCCAGAGCGAGGCGTAGAGGCCGCGGCGGGCGATCAGCGCAGCGTGCGTGCCCTCCTCGACGATCCGGCCGGCATCCAGCACGACGAGCCGGTCGAGGCTGGCGATGGTCGACAGGCGGTGCGCGATGGCGACCACCGTCTTGTTCTGCATCATCGTCGCGAGGTTCTCCTGGATCGCCGCCTCGACCTCCGAGTCGAGCGCCGCGGTCGCCTCGTCGAGCACGAGGATGGGCGCGTTCTTCAAAAGCACGCGGGCGATGGCGATGCGCTGACGCTGGCCGCCGGACAGCTTGATGCCGCGCTCGCCGACATGCGCGTCGAACCCGGAACGGTCGCGCTGGTCCTTCAGGCTCCGAATGAAATCCAGTGCGTTCGCTTGTCGCGCCGCCGCGGCGATGGCGGCGTCGTCCGCGTCCGGCCGGCCGTAGGCGATGTTGTCGCGGATCGAGCGGTGCAGGAGCGAGGTGTCCTGCGTGACCACCCCGATCCGGGCACGCAGCGACCCTTGCGTCACGCCGGCGATGTCCTGCCCGTCGATCGTGATGCGCCCGCCCTCGATGTCGTAGAGCCGCAGCAGGAGGTTGACGAGCGTCGTCTTGCCGGCGCCGGAGCGGCCGACGAGGCCGACCTTCTCGCCCGGCCGGATGCTGAGCGAGAGCCTGTCGATGACGCCCGAGCCCTTGCCGTAATGGAACGACACGCCTTCGAAGCGGATGGCACCGCGCGTCACCTGCAGCTCGGCGGCGTTCGGCCGGTCGAGCAACGTCGGCGGCACGGCCACGGTCGCGACCGCGTCCTGCACGGTGCCGTAGTTGCGCACCAGGCCGTTGATGTTGAACATCATCCAGCCGGACATCTGGTTGAGCCGAAGCGTGAGGCCGAGCGCCGTGGCGACCGCCCCGGAAGAGATCGAACCGGTCTGCCAGGCCTGGATCGCCAAGACGCCGACAGCCGAGATCATCAAGCCGTTCAGCACGTTGACGGCGGTCCGGACGCCCGTCAGCGCGCGGGTGAGCTTCCTCACCGTCGCGACGTTCTCGCGGAAGCCTTCGCGCACGTAGGCGTCCTCGTTGCGAAACGAGTCGAAGAGCTTCACCGACAGGATGTTGGTGAAGCTGTCGACGATCCGGCCGGACACCACCGAGCGCGCGTCCGCCGAGGCCCGCCCCCATTTGCGGATCTGCGGCAGGAGCCGCACGACGATCCAGACGTAGCCGAGCGCCCAGACGAACAGGACGAGCGCCATCAGCGGGTCGATCGCGCCGAGGATCGCAACGCTGAGCAGGACGAAGGTCACGAAGCTCCAGAAGGTCTGCAGCAGCGTGACGATGAAGTCGCCCGTCGCCTCGCCGACCTGGATGACCTTCTGCGCGATGCGGCCGGCGAAGTCGTTCTGGAAGAAGGTGTAGGGCTGCTCCATCAGCCGCCGGTAGGACTGCCAGCGGATGCGGTTGTAGAAGCTCGGCACGATCACCTGTTCCTCGAACAGCGCGCCGGCGAGCAGGACGGCCGAGCGCACGACGAGGGTCAGCGCGAGGAGCCCGGCGAGCAGCCAGAAGTGGTCGGCGAGGAGCGTCGCCGGGCAGGACGTTTCCAGCGCGTCCACCACCCAGCCGACGCCGGAATAAAGCAGCGCCTCGACGCCGCCGGTGAGGCCGCCGGTCGCGAGCAGCCCGATCAGCGGCCATTTCGCGCCGCGGGCGAAGTGCCAGATGAAGCGGTGTGCCGTGTTCGGCAGAGGCTCCAACGCGCCGACCGGGCGCGCGCGTTTGTCGCCCGTCTCCCCATCGCCGAAGGGGTCGATGACGGATTCGAACCAGCCGAGGATGCGGTCGATCATTCCGCCGCCTGCCGGTCGCCGACGTCGATGAAGCCGCCGACCTGCCGGTGCCAAAGCGAAGCGTAGAGGCCGTTCCTCGCGAGCAGCGCCTCGTGCGGCCCCTCCTCCACGATCCGGCCGCGGTCGAGCACGATCAGGCGGTCGAGACTGGCGATGGTCGACAGGCGATGGGCGATGGCGATCACCGTCTTGCCCTGCATCAGCCGGTAGAGGTTCTCCTGGATCGCAGCCTCAACCTCCGAGTCGAGCGCCGAGGTCGCCTCGTCGAGCAGCAGGATCGGCGCGTCCTTCAACATGATCCGGGCGATGGCGATGCGCTGGCGCTGGCCGCCGGACAGCTTCACGCCGCGCTCGCCGACCTCCGCGTCGAGGCCGGTGCGCCCGTCGGCGTCCGCGAGACGGGCGATGAAGTCGGCGGCCTCCGCGCGCTCGACCGCCCGGGCGAGCGACGCGTCGTCCGCGTCCGGTCGACCATAGAGGATGTTGTCGCGCACGGATCGGTGCAGCAGCGAGGTGTCCTGCGTCACCATGCCGATCTGCGCCCGCAGCGACCCTTGCGTCACGCCCGCGATGTCCTGCCCGTCGATGAGGATGCGGCCGCTTTCCAGGTCGTAGAAACGGAGCAGGAGGTTGAGCAGCGTCGTCTTGCCCGCGCCCGAGCGGCCGACGAGGCCGATCTTCTCGCCCGGCCGCACGGTGAGCGAGAAGCCGTCCACCACGGGACCGGCGGCGCGGTGCGGCGCGGCGGTCGCGTAGGAGAAGCCGACGTTCTCGAACCGGACTTCACCGCGCGTGACCGTCAACGCCGTCGCGTCCGGGCGGTCCTCCAGCGCGATCGGCTGCGAAAAGGTGGCCGCGCCGTCGCGGATGGTGCCGATGTTCTCGAACAGGCCGGAGATCTCCCACATCACCCATTGCGACAGGCCCTGCAGGCGCAGCACCATGCCGATCGACACGGCGACTGCGCCGACGCTGACGAACCCGCCGACCCAGAACGTCAGGCCGAGCGCCCCGACGGCGGCGAGCAGCAGCGAATTCAAGGTGACGAGCGAAACCTGGAAGGCGCTGATCAACCGCGCCTGGCCGTAGACGGGTTGCAGGAAGGCCGACATCGCGCTGCGGGCGAAGGCCGCCTCGCGCCGCGTATGGGCGAAGAGCTTCACGGTGCCGATGTTGGCATAGGCGTCGACGACCCGGCCGGTCATCAGGGCGCGCGCGTCGGCCTGACGCTCGGCGACGGCGGTCAGGCGCGGGATGAAATAGCGCAGGATCGCGGCGTAGGCACCAAGCCAGGCGACGAACGGCAGCGCGAGCTGCCAGTCCGACGAGGCGACGAGCACCACGACGCCGCCGAAATAAACGGCGACGTAGAGCAGCACGTCGATCGCCTTGGTGATCGTCTCGCGCAGCGCGAGCGCCGTCTGCATGACCTTGGTCGATATGCGGCCGGCGAACTCGTCCTGAAAGAACGCGAGCGATTGGTCGAGCAGCCGGTTGTGGACGTGCCAGCGGAAGCGCATCGGCACGTTGCCGAAGATGCTCTGGAACAGGATCAGCGAGTTGAGGAGGATTAGGCCCGGCAGGACGAACACGACGACGAGCGCCATGCCGGCGAGCCACCAGCCCTGCGTTTGCAGGAAAGTCGCGCGGTCGACCGCGCCGAGCCAGTCGACGATGCGGCCGAGGAAGGCGAACAACAGAACCTCGACGATCGCGATCGCGGCGGACACGACGGCGAGCGCGGCGAGGTGCGGCCAGATCGGCTTGGCGTAGAACCAGACGAAGGGCCAGAACGCCGCCGGCGGGCTTTCGGGCCGTTCCGGGGGAAACGGCCGGATCAGCCTTTCGAACGTGGAGAACATGAACGACCGATCGGATGGACCCAAGCGCGCGGACGGCGACGCCGGCCCTTCCCGCTCGGCTCGATATATGCATCGGATCGCCGATGTCAGCCGAAGAAACGCCGCAGGACGCCGCGCCGGGCCTGCCCGCCGTCGCCCTCTTCCAGCCGGACATCGCCGGCAATACCGGCACGATCCTGCGCACCGCCGCCTGCCTCGGCTTCGCCGTCCACGTGATCGGGCCGGCCGGCTTCGACCTGTCCGACCGGGCGCTGCGCCGCGCCGGACTCGACTACCTGGCGATGGCGACGCTGGTGCGGCACGACGGGTGGACGGGTTTCGACGAGTGGCGGCGCGCGGCCGGGCGCCGGCTCGTGCTGTTCACGACGAAGGCGGAGACGTCCTATCTCGACCTGACGTTCGCATCATCGGACGTGCTGCTGTTAGGCCGGGAAAGCGCGGGCGTGCCCACCCATGTCCACGACGCCGCCGGCCGTCGCGTCACCATCCCGATGCGGCCGGGCACGCAGTCGCTTAACCTCGCCGTCGCGGTCGGCATGGCGGCGGGAGAGGCGATGCGATGCGTGACGAACGGGGCGGAGCGCCTATGATCCAGGTTCGACGATCGGCGAGGCGGGAGGTTTCGTTGCCGGCAACGGACCTGGAACACGTGCGGCGCTGCGTGGAGCTCGCCGCCGAAGCGCTCGAAGACGGGAGCTCGCCCTTCGGCTCCGTGCTCGTCGGCGGCAACGGCGACGTCCTGTTCGAGGACCGGAACCGCGTCGCCAGCGGCGACCCTCTTCACCATCCCGAACTGACGGCGGTGCAATGGGCGGTTCGGAACCTCGACGCGGCGGAACGGCGGGCGGCGACGGTCTACACGTCGGGCGAACACTGCCCGATGTGCGCGGCCGCGCATGGCTGGGCCGGCCTCGGCAGGATCGTCTACGCATCTTCGTCGCAACAACTCGGCCAGTGGCTGGAAGAGTTCGGCGCGGGACCGCTCCCCGTCGTGCCGCGACCGATCAACGAGATCGTGCCGAGGGTGTTGATCGAAGGGCCCTATCCCGAACTCACCGACGCGATCCGCGACCTGCACCGCCGCAACCATGCGAAATGATGCGGATCAATCCGCCGTCGGCAGGCGACGCATGGTGAACTCGACCGCGTCGTCCGGCAAGAGCCGCCAAGTCTCGACCTCGGTCCAGTAGGCCGCCTTCGGGTAGCGCTCGAACCATTCGCGCGCCTTCACGCGCGCCGCATCACGCGGCAGGACGAAGGTCTCGCGCACGAAGCTGTCGCCCGCACGCACCCCTTCCCGCTGCCGTCGCAAGCTGCGGGCGAGGCCGTCGAGCGGCGGAGAAACAAATCGGCCTTGCACGGGATGGTGCCGCGAAGCTGGTTGACTCACCGTCAAGAGATAGCGTCGCGGCACCAGTTTTGCGAGTCGAATCCGCAGCTTGCGGCCGAGCCCGCAAGCACGCGCCCCTTTTCCCGCATCCGAGCGGCTGTTACTGTCGGACGGCTCGGCGGACGGCACGTCCGCCGCGAGAACGGCCGGCCGAAGGCGACGCCGCCCGGCGACAGGACGAATGGCGAGCCATGCATCTGCCCCCTCTGCCCGAAGGCCTGCCACCGGGCATCGAAACGAAGAAACAGGCGACCGCGGCGTGGTTCGAGAGGCTGCGGGACCGGCTCTGCGAAATCTTCGAGACGCTGGAGGACGAGGCGGGCGGCGAGACGCCTGCGGGTCGGTTCGAGCGCAAGCCCTGGGACCGACGTGATGGCGGCGGCGGCGTCATGTCGATGATGCACGGCCGGGTGTTCGAGAAGGTCGGCATCCACACCTCCACGGTGTTCGGCGAGTTCTCGCCGGAGTTCCGCGCGCAGATCCCCGGCGCGGAGGAGGACCCGCGCTTCTGGGCGGCCGGCGTGTCGCTGATCGCCCATCCGCTGAACCCGAACGTCCCGGCCGTCCACATGAACACGCGCATGGTGGTGACGAGCCGGCAATGGTTCGGCGGCGGTGCCGACCTGACGCCCGTGCTCGACCGTCGGCGCACGGCGCAGGACGCGGACACCCTCGCCTTCCACAAGGCGCTGCGCTTCGTCTGCGAGCGGCACGCGGCGGTCGCGGACTATTCGCGCTTCAAGGAGTGGTGCGACGAATACTTCCATCTGCCGCACCGAAACGAGCCGCGCGGCGTCGGCGGCATCTTCTTCGACTGGCTCCATTCCGACGACGCAGCCGGCGGCTGGGAGGCCGACTTCGCGTTCGTGCGGGACGTCGGCAAGGCGTTCCTGGTCGTCTACCCGCACATCGTCCGGCGGAACCTCGGGACGGAATGGAACGAGGCCGACCGGGAGGAGCAGCTCGTGCGGCGCGGGCGCTACGTCGAATACAACCTGCTTTACGACCGGGGAACGCTGTTCGGCCTGCGCACCGGCGGCAACGTCGAGTCGATCCTGTCCTCGCTTCCGCCGCTCGTCCGATGGCCGTGACCGCGGCGACCGGCCGTTCCAGGCTCGCTTGCGCATAATTTCATCAGCCGCCGCAGCAACGCCCCAACCGACGCGGCGGTTCGGTTATGACTGCGGACAACCCGTCGCCTTGCGGCGCCGGGTCGTGGTGGAGGCCACATCGGGAGGATCGGGACATGTTCGAACTGAATTGCGAAGAACTCATTCCGGGCTGCGACCGGGTGATCCGCGCCGACACCCAGGCCGAGGTGTTTCGCCGGGCGGTGCAGCAGTTGAACCGGATGGGCGTCGAGCGGTTGACGCCGTTGATGCTCGACAACCTGCGGCAGCGGACCGCCGAGCGGCCGAACTGACGGGCACGCGCGGCGCAGACTGCCGGAGATGCGATGAACGGGCCCCCACCGGGCCCGTTTTTGCGTACGGCCGTTCGTGGGATACCGTGGGCGCCACGAATTTGCCGGAGCCGCCGCCTACCGCGCGGCCTAAGGCGGCGCGGCAACGCCGGGACGCTTGGTGGCGTCGCACCACGAAAGGGCCCGATGATCCGGCGCATCCCGACCGGCGGCGTTCGCTCGCTTCTCTTCGTTCTGGCTGTCTGCTTCTGCTCGACGGGTGCGTCCGCACAGATGCCTGGCCTGCCGAGCCTCGGCGGCGGCAAGGCGGCCGAGCCGACCGCCGCCGCGGCGCCCGCCCCTGCCGCCGACAGGCAGGCGGACGTGGCGGCGCTCGACCGCATCCTCGGCCTTCTGCGAAACGACGAGCAG
>CAXUCL010000005.1:35146-43759 GCA_964249395.1 uncultured Rhizobiaceae bacterium | reverse complement strand
CGCGCGGCGAGGAAACGGGTCCCCACGGCCACGCGACGGCGGCCGAGGCGCGCCGGCACGATGCCGGCTTCTAGTTCGCGCTCGAAAACGTCTTCCGGTTTCAACGTGACCGCCGCAACGTTGGGCAGGGCGCGCGGCGTGCGGACGAGTTCGATCGTGTCGAAGCCTTGTTCCGCGACCGCGTCGGTCTCGACCGTGAAGGCGGCGGGGCGGCGCAGGCGGTCGGCGTCGCTCATGTCAGACGGTCTCCGATCAGGAACTGCAGCGCGCGGTCCAGCCGGATGTGGGGGAGGGACAACAGCAGCCCTTCGGCCGTGCGCTCGATCCGCGGCGGGCGGAACCGGACGAAGTTGAGGTGAGCGCGGTCCGGCTCGCTCGCCGCGGAACCAGCCGCGTCCGGGTCCAGGAACAGCTTGCCGGCGCTGGCGGGCAGGTCGCCCGGAAACACGGCCGTTTCGCGCGAGCCGTCGAAGCGCTCGCCACCGATGGTCTCGCCCGCCATGGGCGTCCCGACCACCACGGGCAGCGTGTCGCCGCCGTCCTTCACCGTTGCCTCGCGCGTCGCCCGGACGGAGGCGAGGGCCAGCGTCTCGACCGTCGCGCCGGAGAACTGCGCACGGGCCGCCGCGTCCTCCACCAGGCGTCGGACGACGGCCTCCAGCCGCGCGTGGCTGCCGCGATGCAAGTGGTCGGCCTTCGTCGCCGCGACGAGGATGCGGTCGATCCGGCGGGACAGCATCGAACCGAGCCAACTCGCGCGGCCGGGCCGGAAGCATGCGAAGATCTCGCTCAGCGCCGTGCCGAGGTCGCGCAAGGCGGCCGGCCCGGCATTGATCGCCTGCAGCGCGTCGACGAGCAGCACCTGCCGGTCGAGGCGCGCGAAGTGCTCGCGAAAGAACGGCTTCACGACCACGGCGCGGTAGCCCTCGTAGCGGTTGGCGAAGAGCTGGGCCAGCGACCCCTTCGGATAGGTCGCGCCGGCGTCGACGGGCAATGGCGCGAAGGTCAGGGCGGGCGAGCCTTCGAGGTCGCCCGGCATCAGGAAGCGTCCCGGCGGCAGGGTGGAGAGCGCGGTGCGGTCGGCGCGGCAGGCGGTGAGGTAGTCGGCGAAGGCGCGGAACAGGCGCTGCGCCGTCGCCTCGTCGGCGGGAGCCGCGATGTCGAGACCGTCGAGGAGCGCCAGGAACGGCGCCGCCAGCTCGGCGCGCTGCGGCAGGCGGGCGCGCTCGATCGCCTCGTGCGAGAAGTCCGCGTAGGACTTCTCGATCAGCGGCAGGTCGAGCAGCCATTCGCCGGGATAGTCGACGATGTCGAGCGTCAAGCGACCGCCGGGCAGGAACCGCGAAAACGCCGAAGCCGACTCGTATTCGATCGTCAGCCGCAGTTCGGAGATCATCCGCGTCGATTGCGGCCACGCCCGCTCCTCTACGAGCGTCCGGACATGGTCCTCGTACTGAAATCGCGGCACGGCGAAATCCGGCTGCTCCTCCAGTCGGGCGCGGGCGATGCGACCGGCCGCCTGCGCTTCGAACAGCGGCAGTCGGCCGCCGTGCAGCAGGTTGTGGACAAGCGCCGTGATGAACACCGTCTTGCCGGCACGCGACAGCCCAGCGACGCCGAGGCGGGTCGTCGGCTGGAACAGGGACGTCGCCCGATCGGCCAGGTTGTCGAAGGCGATGCGCGCCTCGTCGGCGATCGATGGCATGGGTTTCCGGAGGGGCGGCGAGAGGAGGGGAACGGCAGCGGATATAGGGACGGCCCGCTCGTCGCCAAAACGCGGCGCGAGGCGAAGGTCTCAGCGCTCCGGCACGAAGAGATCGAGGAGGCGACCGGCGTTCTCCGCGACCTCCGCGAGCGTCGTATCGAAGCCGATCACCGCCAGCGTCGCCGGTTTCATGCCGGCGGCTAGGCTCGCCAGACCGTTCCGGTCCCCGCGGCCGGCGACCGCGACCGCGAGGTTCTCGATCATCGGGTTGTGACCGACCATCAGGACGGTCTTGGCTTCGATGCTTCGGATCGCATCGAGATAGGTATCGACGGTTCCGGAATAGAGCTCGGAACGCTCCTCCACCGCTGCGCCGTCGACGGCATGGCCGAGACGCTCGAGCGTTCCTCGCGTTCGGGCCGCGGGCGAACACAGGATACGATCCGGCCGAACGCCGCTCGCGAGCAGCCATCGGCTGGCGGCTTCCGCCTCGCGCAAACCTCTCGCGTCCAGTTGTCGATCGAAGTCGTCCTGTCCCGGCGCGCCTTTCTCGGCGTGGGCATGGCGGAGGATCAGGACGGTGGAGGCGCGCGCGTCGGTCATGAGTGTCTCGGGTTAAGGGCGAATGCCGGGCGAGGCAACGGCGCCTCGCGCAAGGTCGGCAACAGCACCGTCATGCAAACCTCACGTCGAAATGGTCAAAGCGGCGGCACCGAACGAGGCAGAATGGCCGCAGCGTCGGCACGCGCGCGGGATGACTAAGGCCTTGCTTCGATACCGAGTTTCACTGCCGGAAAGCTGCTTGTTCGCCAAGCGTCCCATCGGTATAAGGCCGCCACCGCCGTTGAGGGATACGCCATGAGCGACGCTCTGCATATCGAGCCCGACCTTTTCGAGAGCGGCGCTTTCATGAACGATCGGCAGCGGGACTACTTCCGCAAGAAGTTGCTTGCCTGGAAGTTCGAGATCCTGCGCGAGTCGCGCGAAACGCTGACGGCGCTCGCCAGCGACAACGCCAACCTCGCCGACGTCGCCGACCGCGCTTCGTCGGAAACGGATCGTTCGATCGAGCTCCGCGCCCGCGACCGGCAGCGCAAGCTGATCGCCAAGATCGACGCGGCGCTGGAGCGGCTCGACGACGGCTCCTACGGCTATTGCGAGGAGACGGGCGAGCCGATCAACCTACGACGCTTGGACGCCCGGCCGATCGCGACGATGTCGATCGAGGCGCAGGAGCGGCACGAGCGGCGCGAGAAGGTGTACCGCGACGATTGAGCTCGACGCTCGCGTCGAGCGAACGGTTGCGGGACGTCCGGTCCGTCGTGATCGAGCCCTTTGATCGTTCGGACTGGCACATCGGCAAGGCACGCGGAGTCATCCGGAAAGCCCGATAGACGCAACGGGCCGGACGCGAGCTCCTGGCGCTTTCAGCAATCTCGACGCAGGCCTGGATGCAGGAGCGTCCCATCGTACCTGAGACGCCCAACGTGCCGGCGCGTCGCCTACGTCACCGACGCGGGGCGTTGAAGTCGAAGTCGCCGAGCAGGCGTTCCATTTCCTTCTCCAGCATCTCCTGGCGCTTGGTTTTGTTCGAGCCGGGACCCGCCGGCTGAACTTCGGGCGCCTTGTCGGCGCGTCCGATCGGCGCCGACGACGACTCGGCCGCCCAGTCGAGCGACCCGAAGTCGCTGTCGAGGCCGCGGACCAGCGCCTCGTCGAGATCGTCGTTCTCGTTCGGCAGCGATGCGTTTGTCGCCTGCTTGGCGACGGGTTCGGCCACCGGCGGCTCGGCAACCGCTGCAACCGGCGCGGGGCGAGGCGGGACTGCCAGAGTTTCGCCTGTCGATGGCGGCCGTACCGGTTCCGTCAACGGGCGCCGCGACCGGATCACCGACGCGAAGCTTCGCACCGACAAGGGTCCACGGTCACCGGCCTCGGCCGTTTCTCGCGCCTCGACGATTTCGGGGCTCGTCGTTTCGCCTGACCGCGGAGGCTCGACAGGCGTTTCAAAGTCGGTCTTGGCCGGTGCCGGCACCGAACGGATTTCGGCGTGCGGCTCGATCGTCCCGGCATCCGCCGGCGCTGCGGCGACCGGTTCCGCCGGCATGCCGGTCTCGTCCGTTCGTGGCGATCCGGTCTCGACCCGGCGCAAGCCGATCGAAGACGGGGAAAGGCGCTCGAAGACCGGAACCCGTGCCGTCGATGCCGCCGGCCGCACCTCGGGTTCGGCGATCGCCTCCGGGGTGCTCGGCATCGCGTCTGCCGCAACCGGTTCCTCGCGTCGCAGGAACGAGGGAACGCGCCCGGCAGCGTCTGGGAGCCGGCGCCCGGAAGCCGGTGGCGCTTCACGCTCGCCGAGCCGTGTCGGAGCGATCGCCGACCGGTTCTCTTCGCTTGCCGGTTCCAGTTCCGCAGGTTCTGCCGAAGGCGGTTCGACGTCGCTTCTCGCGGATGGTTCGGGCGATGCAGCGCGTCGTTCGTCGCTCGGCCGGTGGCGAACGGACGGCGACCGTGGCTGCGGCACAGGCGCTGCCACCGGCGGAGCGGCGTCGGCGACAGTCGGTTCGACGGGCGAGGCGACCGGAGGAACGGGTTTTGGCTCCGCAGCGTCGAGATTCGGGGCTCCTGGGATGGGCAAAGACGCGGGATCGACGACGACGGACCGGGCGTCCCGTTGCGGGATCGCGCGCCGCAGGGGGCTCGGCGGCTTGGCGACCGCCTCGTTCGCCGCACGGGGCTGCGGCTGCGGCGCGATGGGCGTCGGACGCTCCTCCGCGACCGGACCGGGACGGCCGCGACCACCGTCCGGTTCGACGCGCGCGACCGGACGCAGATCGTGCGGTTGCTTGAGCGCCGGCGGCGCGCGCAAGATGCCGCCTTCCACCACCAGATCGTTCTGGCCGCCGATGAGCACGAGGTGCTCGACCTCGTCACGCCGGACGAGCACGAGCTTTCGCCGCTGATCAACGGACGCCACGTCGACGATCGCCAGGCGCGGGCCCTTCCGTCCGCCGTCCGCCACGCTCCCGCCGCCGAAGGCGCGCTTGGCGACGAAAAAGACGATCGCGATCAACGCCAGGACGATGACGGCCGCCAGGGCATAGGTCGCAAGCGGTCCGAAACTGGTTTGCAGCGACCCGGAAAGTCCAGACGGCATGATGGGCTCCACGCAATTCGCGCGATTTAGACTGGAATCGCGCGAACGAGACAAGGCCTTTGCCGGGTTCGGACAACGGTGTCCACGGCTTCGCCGCGATCGCCCCATCCAGCGCCGCGACAGGTTGCGCACGCAGACTGGCGCGCGTTGCCCGGCATGCGGCGCCGTTTTCAGTGGCACCCGGCGCGGATACGGATATGGATGCCGATCCGGGCCCCGTTCGAGGACCTGAAACCGCGATGCACGGAGCCGCCGCCGAAATGAGCGACAAGCCCCTCGTCGACCGCAGCGCGGGGGCGACGGCCGTGCGCCGGCTTCTGGTTCTCGGCGGCTCGCTCCTGTTCCTGACCGCGCTCCTGGCGCTGTTCGGCCACTCCTACGGCGGGTTCGCGCTCGTCGCGATTTTCTCCGTTCTGGCGATGGTCGGCATCGCGGCGATCTTCGCGCTGGCGCTCGGCTTCGTTTCGTTCGGCAACGACGGCGATGCGTCGGCGATCGCCGGGCAGTTCCTGGACACGCTGCCGACGGGAACGGTGGTGGTCGACCGGAAAGGCCGGATCCTCTACGCCAACAAGGCGTACGGCGAGGTGACGGCAGCCGCCAGCGCGGCCGAAGTCAAGACGCTGGAGCGCATCCTGGTGCGCGACCGCGAAGGATCGGAGGCCGTCTACCGCCTTTCGAACCGAGCGACCAAGGGGGAGGCGGCCAGCGAGGAGTTCCGGCTGGAGCGCAGCCTCGGCGACGGGCAAAGTCGCGAACCGCGCTGGTATCGCGCTTCGGTGCGGCCGATCGAGGTGCTGGGACGCGCGGCGCACGCCTGGCAACTCGCCGACATCACCTCGGAGCGGATCGAGCAGGAGACGTTCTTCCAAAGTCTCCAGAACGCGATCGACCACCTCGACCATGCACCGGCCGGCTTCTTCGCCGCCGACGAGCAGGATCGCGTGATCTACCTCAACGCGACGCTCGCGAGCTGGCTCGGCATCGATCTCGCTTCGTTCCGTCCCTGCGAGCGCACGGTCGAGAGCCTGCTCGGACCCGACATCGTGGCGAGCCTGTTCGGACGGGCGCGCGACGATGCCGCCGCGGCCGACGCCTACATCCCGTCCGGCGACGGGACCCATCAACCGGTGCGCGTCCACTTCGATCGATCGGCCGGCGTCGGCGGGCCGATGCGCGCGATCATCGTGCGGCGCGATCCGCCCGCCAGCGGCGCCGGCGCGGCGCCCGACGACGAGGCGCATTTCGTCCGCGTCTTCGACGCCTCGCCGATCGCCATCGTCTCGATCGACGAGGCCGGCGGCTTCGTGCGCGCCAACGAGGCCTTCGCCAACCTCTTCGGCGACGAAGTGTCGAACCGGGACCACTTGATCGAGGCGATCGTCGACGAGGGAAGGGACTCGCTGCGCCGCTCGATCGCGAGCGCCAAGCGCGCCCGATCGAGTTCGGAATGGGCGGACGTGCAGCTCGCGGGCGAGCCGGCGCGCGCCTTGCGCATCTACGTCAGCGGCGTTCCCGGCCGGCCCGAGTCGCGGCGCGAGGACGTCATCCTCTACTGCGTCGACGAAACGGAGAACCGCCAGCTCCAGGAGAACTACGCCAAGGCGCAGCGCATGCAGGAGATCGGCAACCTCGCCGGCGGCATCGCGCACGACTTCAACAACGTCCTGACCGTCATCACCAATTCGGTCGACTTCCTGCTCATGAACCACCGGAGCGGCGACCCGGCCTTCCAGGACCTGCTGCTCATCAAGCAGAGCGTCAACCGCGCGGCCTCGCTCGTGCGCCAGCTCCTCGCCTATTCGCGGCGCCAGACCATGCGGCCGAAGCTGCTGAACCTCACCGACGTCGTCGCGGACATGCACCTGCTGCTGCAGCGCCTGGCGGGCGACGTCGTGCGCCTCGAGCGCCACCACGCCCGCGACCTGTGGCCCGTCATGGCCGATATCGGCCAGTTCGAGCAGGTGCTGAACAACCTCGTGAAGAACGCCGGCGACGCCATGCCGGAGGGCGGCACGGTGACGGTCTCGACCCGCAACGTTTCCGCTGTGGATGCGAAGTCCTTCGGCTACCCGGAGATCGAGGGCGCCGATTTCGTGCTCGTCGAGGTGGCGGACACGGGCACCGGCATGGAGCCCGAGATCGCGCAGCGCATCTTCGAGCCGTATTTCACCACGAAGGAGGTCGGCAAGGGCACGGGTCTCGGCCTGTCGATGGTCTACGGCATCGTCCGTCAGTCCGGCGGCTACATCTTCGTCGATTCGGTGGTCGGCAAGGGCTCGACGTTCCGCATCTTCCTGCCTCGGCACGTGCCGATCGAGACCGTTGCGCCGAAGGTCGAAGCGGCGCCGCCGAGCCAGACCGCCACGGACCGGGCCGATCTGTCCGGCACCGCGACCATCCTGCTCGTCGAGGACGAGGAGCACGTGCGCGCCGGCAACGTCCGGGCCCTGAAGATGCGCGGCTATCAGGTTCACGACGCGATGTCCGGCGTCGAGGCGCTGGAGAAGCTGGAAGAACTCGGCGGGGCGGTCGACCTCGTCGTCTCTGACGTGGTGATGCCGGAAATGGACGGCCCGACCTTGCTGCGCGAGATGCGGGCGCGGCGGCCGGACCTGAAGTTCATCTTCGTGTCGGGCTACGCGGAGGAGGCCTTCGCCCGCAACCTGCCGGAGGGCGAGAAGTTCGGCTTCCTCGCCAAGCCGTTCTCCGTGGTCGACCTCGCCGTCGCGGTGAAGACCGAGCTCGAAAGCTAGGCGGCCTTCTTCGGCGCGAGCGCGGCGGCGATGCGGGCCGCGAGCCCGGCGTTGTTCCGGACGAGGGCGATGTTGGCGGCAAGCGACCGGCCGCCGCTCAACGCGAACATCCTGCCCAGCAGGAACGGCGTCACGGCCTTGCCGACGACGCCCTCCACGGCGGCTTCCGCGAGCGAGGCTTCGATCCAGCCGGAGACGGTTTCGCGGTCGATCTCGTCGGCTGCCGGGATCGGGTTCGCGACGAGCATGCCGCCTTCGATGCCGAGCCGCGCGCGCATCGTCTGGAACGCCGCGATCGCCTCCGCGTGGTCGAGGCGCAGCGGCGCGGGCAGGCCGGAACCGCGGGACCAGAAGGCCGGCAGCTCGTCGCTCCCGACCGCGACCACCGGCACGCCCTTGGTTTCGAGCACTTCCAGCGTCTTCGGCAGATCGAGGATCGCCTTGGCGCCGGCGGAAACGACGATCACCGGCGTCCGCGCCAGTTCGTCGAGATCGGCAGAAACGTCGAAGCTTGTTTCGGCGCCGCGATGGACGCCGCCGATGCCGCCCGTGGCGAACACCGCGATGCCGACGAGGTGCGCCGCGAGCATGGTCGCCGCCACCGTGGTCGATCCGGTGCACCCGGCGGCGAGTGCGAAGGCGAGGTCGGCGCGCGACAGCTTCATCGCGTCCGTCGTTTGCGCCAGCCGTTCGAGGTCGGCGCGCTCGAGACCGACGTGCAGCCGGCCACGCAACACCGCGATCGTCGCCGGCTCGGCGCCGTTCGCGCGAACCTCCGCCTCGACGGCCTCCGCCGTCTCCAGGTTCTGCGGCCAAGGCATGCCGTGCGTGATGATGGTCGATTCGAGCGCGACCACCGGTCGGTCGGCCGCCAGCGCCGCCGCAACGGCCGGTGCGAGCGACACGACACTGTCGGGAACGGTCATCCGAACGGCTCCATCTCTTCGGGGCGGTGCGCCGAGGCCGGCGGCAACCGCCCGGCCTCGGCCTCAAGG
>CAXUCL010000005.1:6659-35136 GCA_964249395.1 uncultured Rhizobiaceae bacterium | reverse complement strand
CGTGGTGGCTCGCGGCGACCATGCCGACGCGGGCTGCCTGCAGGAACGTCCGGCCGTGCAGGATGGCGTGCGTCGCGACCGCCGCGAGCGTGTCGCCGGCGCCGGTCACGTCGCGGACCGTATCCACCAGCGGCGGCGCCTGCCAGCGCAGAACGCCGTCGGCCAGGATCGCCGCCGTCCGCGCTCCGTCGGTGACGACGGCCTGTCGGCAGCCGGCTTCGCCCAGAAGCTCGACGATCAGCGCCGAGCGCGTCGCGGCCGTCATCTCGACGAGCTGCGCCGCTTCCGCGCGCGACAGGAACACGGCGGCGAGCCTCGATAACACTGGACCGAGCCGGCCGACCTTGGCCGGCGAAACGCCGATCGCCGAGACCGGGATCGGCCCGGCCGCGTCCACGAGGTAGGCGATGGTGCGCTCCGGCAGGTTGGCGTCGACGATCAACGCGTCCGCCGCGGCGAGCGCGTCGCGCAGGTGCCGGCGGACGAAGACCTTCGGCTGCATGACGTCGTAGAGCCGCATGTCGGCGAGGCCGCCGACGAGGTCGCCCGTTTCATCGAGCAGGGCCGTGTAGGTCGGCGTGCGCCGGTCCAGCCACGTGATGCTCGCGTCGGCGGCGCCGAGGCCGCGGATCGCCTTGGCGACCAGCTTGCCGTCCCCGTCGCCGCCGCGACCGGAAACGACCACGACGTCGGTTCCGAGCCGGCGCAGGGCGCGCGCGGCGTTGAAGATCGCGCCGCCGGCGGTTTCGCCGAACGAGCCCGGGTTGGAAACGCCCAAGCGGAAGGCGCGATCGGAACGGCCGCGGCGATCCATGTGCGCGGCTCCGGCGGCGAAAACCCGCTTCGTGGCGACGTCGGCGGGCTTCACGGTTCGTTAACCGTTTCGGTCACTCGAAAGTCGATCGAATCACCACATAAGAACGAGAACAAATCGTGATCATCGCTTGCGAAACGGGAACGAAACGAGTACATAGCGACCATCGACGGTGCGATTGCACCCGACTCCAACTGATGGAATAAGGTAGCTCCCATGGTGCAGCGAACGCTCCGCCTCGTCGAGGAAACTTCCGTGGACAAGACCAAGGCACTCGATGCCGCGCTTTCGCAGATCGAGCGGGCGTTCGGCAAGGGCTCCATCATGCGTCTCGGCGCGCAGGAGAAGCTCGACATCGACACCGTCTCCACCGGCTCGCTCGGCCTCGACGTCGCGCTCGGCATCGGCGGGTTGCCGAAGGGGCGCATCGTCGAGATCTACGGACCCGAGTCGTCGGGCAAGACGACGCTGGCGCTCCACACCGTCGCCGAAGCGCAGAAGAAGGGCGGCATCTGCGCCTTCGTGGACGCCGAGCACGCGCTCGACCCGATCTACGCCCGCAAGCTCGGCGTCGACCTCGACAATCTCCTGATCTCGCAGCCCGACACGGGCGAGCAGGCGCTGGAGATCGTCGACACGCTGGTGCGCTCCGGCGCGATCGACGTCCTGGTGGTGGACTCGGTCGCGGCGCTGACGCCGCGGGCCGAGATCGAGGGCGAGATGGGCGAGTCGTTGCCCGGTCTGCAAGCCCGCTTGATGAGCCAGGCGCTGCGCAAGCTCACCGGCTCGATCTCGAAGTCGAAGACGATGGTGGTCTTCATCAACCAGATCCGCATGAAGATCGGCGTCATGTACGGCTCGCCGGAGACCACGACGGGCGGCAACGCGCTGAAGTTCTACGCATCGGTGCGCCTCGACATCCGCCGCATCGGCGCGATCAAGGATCGCGACGAGGTGACGGGCAACCAGACGCGCGTGAAGGTCGTCAAGAACAAGCTGGCGCCGCCGTTCAAGCAGGTCGAGTTCGACATCATGTACGGCGCGGGCGTGTCGAAGACCGGCGAGCTCGTCGACCTCGGCGTCAAGGCGGGCATCGTCGAGAAGTCGGGCGCCTGGTTCTCCTACAACTCGCAGCGTCTCGGGCAGGGGCGCGAGAACGCCAAGCAGTTCCTGCACGACAACGCCGACCTCGCGCAGGAAATCGAGAGCGCGGTGCGCCAGAATGCCGGTCTTCTGGCCGAAAAGCTTCTGACGGACGTCGGCGGCGGGGACGACGACTAGAGCTCGCATCGGCGCGAGCCGCTGCTGACGCCGTCCGGCTCGCGCCGGGCGGCGTTTTCGTTTCCGGCGGCTCCCCGACGAGACTCGGGAACTCGAACGGAGACCGTCGCTTCCCGTTCGAGTCGCAAAAGGAGACGGCATCGATGAGAAGCGCCAACGAACCCGCCAAGATCGTCGCGAACAGCTTTCACGGCGAAGGCGATACGGATGCCGGCGTCGTGACGGAAAGCAGCGTCGGCGAAAAAGAGAAACCAAGGCCGGAACGAGGGAAAGACCCGGACGTCGCAAGGATCGAAGCGAACGAAGACGTTCAACCGGGGCCGTAATCGCTCGGCGCGTGGGCGTCGGCTCCGTTGTTGTCGAGACGGGCGAACCTGATGGACAGGATTTGGTCGCGCCGCTAGAAAGCGGCTCCCCGGGCCGCCCGCGCGTCTCGCCGCTCACCGCCCGGGACCATCTCGAAGGACCCATGCGATGAGCGGCGTCAACGAAATCCGGTCGACGTTTCTGGACTACTTCGCTGGACACGGGCACGAGCCGGTCGCGTCGTCGCCGCTCGTGCCGCGCAACGACCCGACGCTGATGTTCACGAACGCCGGCATGGTGCAGTTCAAGAACGTCTTCACGGGGGTCGAGAAGCGACCCTACCAGCGCGCGACGACGGCGCAGAAGGTCGTGCGCGCGGGCGGCAAGCACAACGATCTCGACAACGTCGGCTACACGGCGCGGCACCTCACCTTCTTCGAAATGCTGGGCAACTTCTCGTTCGGCGACTACTTCAAGGAACAGGCGATCGAGCTTGCCTGGACCCTCGTCACCCGCGATTTCGGCTTGCCGAAGGAGAAGCTGCTCGTCACCGTTTATTCCGAGGACGAGGAGGCGGCGACGCTCTGGCGCAAGATCGCCGGCCTGTCGGACGACCGCATCATTCGCATCCCCACCTCCGACAACTTCTGGCAGATGGGCGACACCGGCCCCTGTGGCCCGTGCTCGGAAATCTTCATAGACCAAGGCGAGCACGTCTGGGGCGGACCGCCCGGCTCGCCGGAGGAGGACGGCGATCGGTTCCTCGAGTTCTGGAACCTCGTGTTCATGCAGTTCGAGCAGACGGAGCCGGGCGTCCGTCACGCGCTGCCGCGTCCGTCGATCGACACGGGGCTCGGCCTGGAGCGCATGGCCTGCATCCTGCAGGGTGTGCAGAGCGTGTTCGAGACCGACCTTTTCCGCCGCTTAATCGCGGCAACGGCCGAGGTCGTCGGCCACGCGCCGGACGGGGCGAACGACGCCTCGTTCCGGGTGATCGCCGATCACCTGCGCTCTTCCGCCTTCCTGATCGCCGACGGCGTGCTGCCGGCGAACGAGGGGCGCGGCTACGTACTTCGGCGCATCATGCGGCGCGCCATGCGCCATGCCAAGCTGCTGGGCGCGCGCGAGCCGGTGATCTTCAAGCTGATTCCGACGCTGGTCGCCGAGATGGGCCGCGCCTATCCGGAGCTCGTCCGCGCCGAGGCGCTGGCCACCGAAACCATGAAGCTGGAGGAGAAGCGGTTCCTGGCGACGCTCGATCGTGGCCTGGCGCTGCGCGGCCGCGCCCCGGCAGGCATGGCCGCCCGCGCGCCCCTCGCCGGCGCAACGGCGGTCAACCTCTACGCCACCGACGGCTTTCCGCTCGACCTGACGCAGGACGCCCTGCGCCAGCGCGACATCTCGGTCAACCTCGCCGGCTTCCAGTCCGCGATGGCGCGCCAGAAGGCCGAGGCCCGCGCCCACTGGACCGGCTCCGGCGAGAAGGCGGCGGACGCGGTCTGGTTCGAGATCCGCGAGCGCGAAGGCGCGACGGAGTTTCTCGGTTACGACACCGAGGTGGCGGAGGGGCAGGTCCGGGCGCTCGTCGCGAACGGCGTGGAAGTCGCCGAGGCCATGAGCGGCGACGAGGTCTCCGTCGTCCTGAACCAGACGCCGTTCTACGGCGAGTCCGGCGGGCAGGTCGGCGACGTCGGCCGGATGAGCGGGGAGGGCGTGCGCTTCGATGTGACCGACACGCAGAAGGTCGCCGGGCTGTTCGTTCATCGAGGCCGCGTCGCCGAGGGCACGCTGAAGGTCGGCGCGGCGCTGGAACTGCGTGTCGACCACGGCCGGCGCTCCAAGATCCGGGCCAACCACTCGGCGACGCACCTCTTGCACGAAGGCTTGCGCGAGGTGCTCGGCACGCACGTCGCACAGAAGGGCTCGATGGTGTCGCCCGACCGGCTGCGCTTCGACTTCTCGCACCCCAAGCCTATGTCGGCGGAGGAACTCGCGCGCGTCGAGGACCTCGCCAACGCGGTGATCCGTGAGAACGCGCCGGTCCAAACGCGTCTGATGGCGGTCGACGACGCGATCGCGCTCGGCGCGATGGCGCTGTTCGGCGAGAAATACGGCGACGAGGTGCGCGTCGTTTCGATGGGCGCGGCGCCGGACGGCTCGCCGAAGGCGGCCTACTCCATCGAGCTCTGCGGCGGCACGCACGCGCGGGCGACCGGCGACATCGGTCTCGTCCACGTCGTCGGCGAGAGCGCGGTCGGCGCCGGTGTCCGGCGTATTGAGGCGCTGACGGGCGAGGGCGCGCGCGAACATTTCCTGCAGCAGGACGCCCGCGTCCGGCGCGTCGCGGGCGCGTTGAAGGTGGCGCCGGCGGACGTGGCCGAGCGCGTCGAGGTGCTGGTCGAGGAGCGGCGACGCCTGGAGCGCGAGGTCGCCGAGCTGAAACGGAAGGTCGCGCTCGCGGGCGACGGCTTGGCAGCCGGCCACAGTGCCTCGGCGTCGCGGGTGGTTGGCGGCGTGGCGTTCATCGGCCGGGTGTTGGAAGGGGTCGCGGCCAAGGAGCTGAAAGGCCTCGTCGACGAAGCCAAGGCGTCGCTCGGTTCCGGCATCATCGCCTTCACGAGCGTCGCGGACGGTAAGGCCAGCGTCGTCGTCGGCGTCACCGGCGACCTGACCGCCCGGTTCGACGCGGTCGATCTCGTGCGGCAGGCGAGCGTCGCGATCGGCGGCAAGGGCGGCGGCGGCCGTCCCGACATGGCGCAAGCCGGCGGCCCGGACGCCGCGAATGCCGGCGCGGCCATCGTCGCGGTCGAGTCCGCGCTGGAGCGTCAGGCGGTCGCCGCCTGACGCCTCGCAGTAGGCGGCGGTAGTGGATGAAGCCGGAGCGTTCCGTCAGCTTGTCGTAGAGCTGCTGCGCTCCGGCGTTCGTTTCCTGTGTGAACCAATGAACGCGGCTGATGCCCCACCCCTATGCCCAGGTGAGGCCCGCCGCGATCAGCCCGCTTTACCCGAAGGAGCGGCCTGATCGATAACGTCGAGTCAGTCCTCCCACTGCGGCATCGCGGCGATCTCGGCGGCGCCGACCGTCATGACCAGGCCGTTCGTCGCGACCTGGAAGCGGTCGAGCGGAATGGCGACGTCGTCGCGGTCGTCGAAGCCCGCACCGTCCTCGAAATCGACCACCAGCGCCGTCGGCGTCGCCGGGCTGGTGCCGATCACCTCGTCGACCTCGCCGATCTGCTGGCCGTTGGCGCCGAGCACGTCGAGGCCCTTCACCGCCTCGACGTTCATGTTCCAGGGCGCCATCAGCGTTCCGTCCGGCACCTCGACGAGCTGGACTTGCGCGAGAGCGGACGACGTGACGATGCCGGTCGCGAGCGCGAGCGTGGCGAAGGAACGGCGGGCGGTTCGCAGCATTGCAGGCTCCTTTAATCGGGTCGGGAGCCTAATGCGGCAGGTCGGAAACGGTTTCAGCCGACTACCGACCGACCGCGAACAGGGTCGGGACGCTCGTCGACCGGCCCTGCCAGGCGGCCGGGCTCAAGCCGCCATTGCCTTCTTCAGGTTCTCGTCGACCTTGTCGAGGAAGCCGGTGGTCGACAGCCAGCGTTGGTCCGGCCCGATGAGCAGCGCCAGGTCCTTCGTCATGTCGCCGGCCTCGACCGTTTGAACGCAGACCTTCTCCAAAGCTTCGGAAAAAGCCTTTAGGTCGGCGTTGTTGTCGAGCTTGGCGCGGTGCGCGAGGCCGCGCGTCCAGGCGAAGATCGAGGCGATCGAGTTGGTCGAGGTTTCCTGGCCCTTCTGGTGCTGGCGGTAATGGCGCGTCACGGTGCCGTGCGCGGCTTCCGCCTCCACCGTCTGCCCGTCCGGCGACAGGAGCACGGAGGTCATCAGACCCAGCGAGCCGAAGCCCTGCGCGACGATGTCGGACTGCACGTCGCCGTCGTAGTTCTTGCAGGCCCAGACGTAGCCGCCCGACCATTTGAGCGCCGAGGCCACCATGTCGTCGATCAGGCGGTGCTCGTAGGTCAGCTTGCGCTTGTCGAACTCCGCCTTGAACTCGGCGTCGAACACCTGCTGGAAGATGTCCTTGAACCGCCCGTCGTAGGCCTTCAGGATCGTGTTCTTCGTCGACAGGTAGACCGGGAAGTTGCGCAGCAGGCCGTAGGCGAAGGAGGCGCGGGCGAACTCGCGGATCGAGTCGTCGAGGTTGTACATGGCGAGCGCGACGCCGGCCCCGGGCGACTGGTAGACCTCGTGCTCGATCGTCTGCCCGTCCTCGTCGACGAACTTGATCGTCAGCGTGCCCTTGCCGGGGAACAGGAAGTCGGTCGCGCGGTACTGGTCGCCGAAGGCGTGGCGGCCGACGACGATCGGCTGCGTCCAGCCAGGCACGAGCCGCGGCACGTTCGACATGACGATCGGCTCGCGAAAGATGACGCCGCCGAGGATGTTGCGGATGGTGCCGTTCGGCGACTTCCACATCTTCTTCAGGCCGAACTCCTTCACGCGCGCCTCGTCGGGCGTGATGGTGGCGCACTTCACGCCGACGCCGTGGCGGGCGATGGCGTTGGCCGCGTCCACCGTCACCTTGTCGTCGGTGGCGTCGCGGTTCTCCATGCCGAGGTCGTAGTATTCCAGCGGCAGGTCGAGATAGGGGTGAACCAGCTTGTCCTTGATGAGCTGCCAGATGATCCGGGTCATCTCGTCGCCGTCGAGCTCGACCACCGGGTTGTCGACCTTGATCTTCGCCATCTTCGCTGCCTCGACGGGTTCGGGTTCGAGCGGCCTATAGCACCGCCCTCCACGGGCGCATAGGCGAGCGGATAGGCTTGGCGCGGCTCGGTCCGAAGGCTATCAGCCGGGGAGCAGGAGGGGCGCGTGGCAGGCACGGACCGGACACTGGAGACGCTCGCCGGCGGGCCGGCGATCGTGCTCGTGGAGCCGCAGCTCGGCGAGAACATCGGCATGGTGGCGCGGGCCATGGCGAACTTCGGCCTCGCCGACCTGCGGCTCGTGTCGCCGCGCGACGGCTGGCCGAACGAGAAGGCGCGCGCCGCCGCCTCGCGCGCCGACCACGTGATCGACGCCGCCCGGGTGTTCGGCAGCGTGCGCGAGGCCGTGGCCGACCTCACCTGGCTCTATGCCACCACCGCTCGGCCGCGCGACAGCGTGAAGCCTGTGCGCGGGCCGCAAGAGGCGAGCCGCGTGCTGCGCGGCCGGATCGAAGCCGGGCAGGCGGCCGGCATCCTGTTCGGGCGCGAGCGCTTCGGCCTGTCGAACGAGGAGGTCGGGCTGGCGGACGAGATCGTCACCTTTCCCGTAAATCCCGCATTCGCCTCGCTGAACATCGCGCAGGCCGTGCTGCTGATGAGCTACGAGTGGATGCAGTCCGGCGACGGGGAGGGCGAGGCGGAGGCCGTGCGCTTCCAGCCGCCGGAGGCCGAGCCCGCCGCGAAGGGCGACCTGCACCGGCTGCTCGACCACGTCGAGGGCCTGCTCGACCGCCTCGGCTACTTCCGGCCGCCGGAGCGCAAGGTGGCCTTGTCGGAGAAGCTGCGAACGACGTTGACCAAGGCGAACTTCAACCGTCTGGAGGTCCACGCGCTGCATGGCGTCATCCGGCATGTCGAGTTCCGGCTGGATGGGCATCGCCGGCCGGACGAGCGGGAGGCGTGAGCGCGCGCCCGGTTCTGATGCTGGACAGCGGCGTCGGCGGCTTGACGGTGCTGCGCGAGGCGCGCGTCCTGATGCCGGACCGCCGCTTCGTTTACGTCGCCGACGACGCGGCCTTTCCCTACGGCGGCTGGGAGGAGCCGGCGCTGCGCGGTCATCTGGTCGCCTTGTTCGGCCGGCTGATCGCCGAGCACGACCCGCTCGTTGCCGTGGTCGCCTGCAACACCGCCTCGACGCTGGCGCTCGACGCCCTGCGCGCCGCCTATCCCGCGGTTCCCTTCGTCGGCACGGTGCCGGCGATCAAGCCCGCCGCCGAGCGCACTCGCACCGGCCTCGTCTCGGTGCTCGCGACGCCCGGCACGGTGAAGCGTCAGTACACGCGCGACCTCATCCAGCAGTGGGCGGGCAAGGTGGACGTGCGGCTCGTCGCGAGCGTCGAACTGGCAGCGCTGGCAGAAACCTACATGCGCGACGGCTTCGTGGACGAGGCCGCCGTGCTGCGAGAGATCGAGCCTTGTTTCGTGGAGGACGATGGTCGCCGCACCGACATCGTGGTGCTGGCCTGCACGCACTACCCATTCCTCGCCAACCGGATGCGCAAGGTCGCGCCCTGGCCGGTGGATTGGCTCGACCCGGCCGAGGCGATCGCGCGGCGGGCGGTGTCGCTGCTGCCGCCGCCGACCGAGGACGCTGTGTTGCACGGCCGGGACGTCGCCGTGTTCACGGGCGGCGCTCCGGACGCCGTCGCCCGCCGCCTGATGCAAGGCTTCGGGCTGGCGGCTTGAGGGGCGCGCGATGGCTTTGGCGTCGGCGCGGTCGAGCTATGCTCGAATGCCGGAGCGCTCCCATCTCCGCATCGTCATCCTCGCGCGGAGCGCGGGGATCCATGCCGCGGCGACGTCGCGATTGGACGGCGCAGGTCGGGCGCGTCTCCGTAGTCGCCGTACCCGTCTTCAAGGCCACGGCATGGATCCCCGGCCTGCGGCCGAGGATGACGAAGTTCGGACCCGTGCAAGAACGCAAGAAGCGGATCGCCGGCGACCGTCAGCTTCTTGAGAAGCGGAGGCTCGACGTTTCCTTGTCGGCGCCGTCCACCTCGTCGACCACGACCATCGAGAAGCCGCCGCTGCCGCTGTTGCGGATGGTCATCGTCGCGGTCCGGTCGCCATAGGTCGGCACGGGGTAGGTGATGGTGAGGACGAGCGCGTCGCCGTTCTGCCGGCCCGAAACGCGCGCGGTGCCCTTCGAAGAGCCGGTATAGGTGCCGGAGAAGCGCTGCGAGCCCGGATCGTAGCGGATGTCGGCGCCGATCTCGCGCGTGACGATCACCGCCGCGCGGCATGTGCCGGCGATCGACATGCGGTTCGGCGACGGCTGCGACCCCTGAACGCTGCACGAGACGCGCCGCGGCGACGAGTCGACGTCGCGCTGGATGGTGCCCGAACCGCGCCAACTTCCGTCGAAGCGCTGGAAGAAGCTTGCGTCCGCCAGCGCAGAACTCGAGGAGGCCGCCAGCAGAACTGCGGCAGAGAGGGCGGAAACGGCATATGGCATCGCTGCGGGTCCCGATCTATGAAGCCGAGGAACGCCGGTCGACAGGAAGCGTTCGTCTTCGCAGGTCAACTTGCCGGCATGAACGGCACCGGAGTCGAGATGGACATCCTTCGCATCGTCATCGCGATCTTCCTGCCGCCGGTCGCGGTGTTCACGCAGGTCGGCCTCGGCAAGCACTTCTGGATCAACCTCGTGCTGACCCTCCTCGGCTGGCTGCCGGGTGTGGTTCATGCGATTTGGGTGATCGGGAAGTATTGACCTCCGCAGGGTTGACGTCCTCGGCGGCTGTCGCCTAAAGCCATTGCATGGCGGTCGGACCGAATGGTCGGGCCGTTTCGACGTGTCCCGTGGATGGTGGCCTCTCGTGTCCACCGTTCTGTCAGTCCGGCGATAGCCGGGCAGAGGAGGGCGCGTTTCCTTGCCCGGCGGCCATGCGGCCGCTCGGGCGTTTTCGTTTGAAGGAAATGCGATGACGAAGCGCGCAGAATCCAAGTACAAGATCGATCGCCGCATGGGCGAGAACATCTGGGGGCGGCCGAAGTCCCCGGTGAACCGCCGGCAGTACGGACCGGGCCAGCACGGCCAGCGCCGCAAAGGCAAGGTCTCCGACTTCGGCGTGCAGCTGAAGGCGAAGCAGAAGCTGAAAGGCTACTACGGCGACGTGTCCGAGAAGCAGTTCCGCAAGGTCTACGAGGAAGCCTCGCGCCGCAAGGGCGACACCTCCGAGAACCTGATCGGCCTCTTGGAAAGCCGGCTCGACGCCATCGTCTACCGCTCGAAGTTCGTGCCGACGATCTTCGCGGCCCGGCAGTTCGTCAACCACGGCCACGTCAACGTCAACGGCGTGCGCACGAACATCGGCTCCTACGTCTGCAAGGCGGGCGACGTGGTGGAAGTGCGGCCGAAGTCGAAGCAGCTCGTTTCGGTCCTGGAGTCGGTACAGCTCGCCGAGCGCGACGTGCCGGACTACGTCGAGGCCGATCACTCGAAGATGGTGGCTACCTACAAGCGCGTGCCGGGCCTGACGGACGTGCCGTACCCAGTTCATATGGAGCCGAACCTGGTGGTCGAGTTCTATTCGCGCTGACGCATCGAACCGTTGTCGACCGAACGAGAAAGGCCGTCCGGTTCGGGCGGCCTTTTGCTTTTCGGGCGGACCGGCTAAGTGCCGACCCGAACGGGGCGCGGTTGCTGAAGTTCGACATCGACAGCGCAAGCGGGTTGGAGGACAACGTCGATTGGCTGCCCACCCGCGCGCAACCGTCTGTGTCCCGACGTAAAGACGCGGTGACGTGTGCGCTCGCGAACGCCCGGCCGAGCCATCTCCTCGACGCTTCGCTTGCCGGTTCTCCGATCCTCGCATCTCGACAGGACGCTCCGTGAGACACGACATCAACATCGAAACGCTGGCCGCGACGCTGCAGAACGCCGCCGAGACCGAGATCATGCCGCGCTTCCGCGCGCTCGGGCCCGACGACATCCGCGAGAAGACGTCGGCGATCGACCTCGTTACCGAAGCCGACGAGGCCGCCGAGCGCTTCATCAAGGCGGAATGTCGGACGCATTTTCCGGACGCGTTCTTTCTCGGCGAGGAGTCGGTCAGCGCCGACCCGACGCTGCTGGGCCGCCTCAAGGACGCGGAACTCGCCATCGTCGTCGACCCGATCGACGGCACCGCGAACTTCGCGGCGGGACTGCCGGTGTTCGGCGTGATGGCGGCCGTCGTCTCGATGGGCGAGACCGTCGCGGGAATCATCTACGACCCGTTCGGGCGCGACTTCATTCTGGCCGAAGGCGGCGGCGGCGCCTTCATGGACCGCAAGGGCGAGCGCTCGAAACTGGCGATCGCGCGGCCCACCAAGCCGGAGGCCTCGATCGTCGTCGGCTCCGTCAGCCACTTCCCGGCAGCGCGGCGCCGGACGCTGTTCGCCAACCTCGCGAGCTTCCGGATGACGGCGAACTACCGCTGCGCCGCCCACGAATATTGGGCGCTCGCGACGGGCTCGGTTCATTGCGGGTTCTTCTACAAGCTGATGCCGTGGGACCATCTGCCCGGCGCGCTGATCTGCCGGGAAGCCGGCGCACACGTGCGGCGGCACGACGGCTCGCCGTACCGGCCGGAACAGACGGAGGGCGGCCTGATCGTCGCTCCGGACGAGGCGAGCTGGGAGGCGACGCGCCGGGCGCTCTTTGCCGGCGAAGATTGACGAACGCGGCCGCTATTCGGCTGGTGTCTGACCGATGGCCTCGCCGGTCTCCCGGTGCGCTTCTCGGGGATGGTCGAACAACCGGCCGCGCTCGGCGAACAGGACGGCGCCGAGCGCGGCAAGCGACAGGACGAGGAACCCGGCGTAGAGCGGCGTCAGCGTCCCGTCAAAGCTCGCTCCGATCACCGCGCCGAGCAGGCCGCCGCCAAGCGTCTGCATGAACCCCATGACGGAGGAGGCGGTGCCGGCGACGTGGCCGAGCGGATCGAGCGCCAGCGCGTTGAAGTTCGTGCCGATGAACCCGAACATGGCGAAGGTCAGGACGATCAAAACGAGGAACAGTGGGAACGGCATCGTGCCGAAGACCGCCGATGCGACCACCTGCAACGCCGATAGGGCGATGAAGAGCAAGAGCGCTCCGTGCGACAAGCGCCGCATGCCGAAACGCTCCACGAACCGAGAATTGGTGAAGGAGGCCAGCGCCATGAAGAGCGCGGTCGCCGAGAAATAGAGCGTGAACAGCGGACCGAGTCCGAAAACGCCGGTGTAGACCTGCTCGGCCTGGTTGATGAAGGCGAACAGGACGCCGAAGATGAGCGACGCCGCCAACGAATAGCCGAGCGAGCGGCGGTTCGTCAGGACGGTCTGGAAAGCATCCGCCGTACGGCGCACCGTCAACGATCGGCGGTCTTCCGGTCGCAGCGTCTCGGGCAGCCGCATCGCGACCCAGAACGTGACGAGGGCCGCGAACACGCCGTTCACGACGAAGATCTCCTGCCAGCTCCCGAACGCCATGATCGCGACGCCGATGTTCGGCGCGACGATGGGAACCACCATGAACACCATCATCGTCAGCGACATGACGCTGGCCATGCGGTCGCCGCCGAAGCTGTCGCGCACGATCGTCACGGCGATGACCCGGGTCGCGGCAGCGCCGATGCCCTGCACGGCACGGCAGAACAGCAGGACGCCGAAGGTCGGCGAAGCGGCCGCGCCGAGCGAGGCGACGATGTAGATCGCGAGCCCGACGAACAGCACGGGCCGCCGGCCGAGGCGATCGGCGATGGGACCGTAAACGATCTGCGCGCCGCCGAAACCGACGATGTAAGCGGTGATGGCCAGCTGGCGGCGGTTCTCGTCGGCGACGCCGAGCGTCGCGCCGATGTCCTGCAGCGCCGGGATGAGGATGTCGATCGCCGCAGCGTTCAGCGCCATCAGCGCCGCGACCATTGTCACCAGTTCCCAATACGGAAGGCGCTGCGCGGCGTACGGGCGGGACGCCTCGGCCATCGATGTTTCCTTTCGGGGTGCAGCCGTGGACATACCCTTCGCCTCCGGTCCGGCAAGGGCGGGCTCTTGGCGCCAATGCAAGCCGTATGGCGAGGAAGCCTGGCGCGAGCTCGATCGCAAACGGCCCGCGCTTCGAGCGCGGGCCGCAGATGGTCGATGACGCGTCGGGCCGGCTCGATCAGGCCGCGCCGGTCGCTGTCGGCGCGAGCACGACACCTTTCTCGGCGAAGAGATCGGGAAGCTCCTGCGCTTGGAACATGTCGCGGACGATGTCGCAGCCGCCGACGAACTCCCCCTTTACGTAAAGCTGCGGGATGGTCGGCCAGTCGCTGTAGACTTTGATGCCCTGCCTCAGCTCCTCGGAGGACAGCACGTTGACGCCCTTGTATTCGACGCCGAGATAATCGAGGATCTGCACCATCTGCCCCGAGAAGCCGCATTGCGGAAAGGCCGGCGTGCCTTTCATGAAGAGAACGACGTCGTTGCCCTTCACCTCGTTGTCGATCCATTCGTTGATGCCGCTCATGGCGTCGTCCTCTTCAGTCGATAGGATAGATTTCGTCGGCGCGGAACGCGTTAGATACGGTGGCGCGGCGCCGGTTTGAAGGGCGGACCGTTACTTCGGCGCGCTCGTTTGCAGCGCCAGGGCATGCAGCGCGCCGCCCATGTTCCCTTGCAGCGCCTGATACACCATCTGGTGCTGCTGCACCCGGCTCTTGCCCCGAAAGCTCTCGGCCACGACCTCGGCCGCGTAGTGGTCGCCATCGCCGGCCAGATCGCGAATGCTGACCGTCGCGTCCGGGATCGCCTCCTTGATCATGCGCTCGATGTCGTGCGCGCTCATCGGCATGGGCGGGGCTCCTGCTCGCCGCGCTCGATAACGCAGGCGAGGGTGAGGATAGGGAGGAGCTTGCTCCGGATCAACGAGGTTCCGGCGCCGCGTTCGAGGCGATCCACTCCGCCAAAGCCGACTCCGAAAGCTGGCCGGCCGCCAGACTTTGCCAAACGCCAAGCACGGGAGTGCCTGTCGTTTGGAGCGGACGGCCGTTCAAAGCCAGCGTCGTGGTCGCGACGACGAGGGAGGTTCGCTTGTTGCCGTCGAGAAAGGGATGGTTTCGAGCCAAGCCGAACGCGGTCGTCGCCACGACCTCGTGCAACGCGACACGATCCCCGCCGTAGTGCAACAGATTCTCCGCACGGCTGAGAGCGGACTCCAAGAGTCCATCGTCGCGAACGCCGGCAAGCCCACCGTGCAACTCGATCTGACGCGCGTGAATGCGAAGGACCGCGGCCTTGCCCAAAAGCTGGAAGGCCATCCTACTTCGCGAGTTCGCGAAGCACGTCCTCGTAGCGTTCCATCATCCGTTCCGCAGTCGCCATCGCTTCGTCTTCACGGGCGTAGCGGAATGCGGGAGCCGTATCGGCAGCCGTCTTGCCAAGAGCCGGCTCGTTCTCGATTTGCCGATCGTCCGCAACCTGCGGATCGACACGATACTCGCGCTCCATCGTCATTCCGATCGTTCCTCGAAGCCTGGACGAGATATACGCCGTTCCCTCTTCGGTTCAAACCGTCACGCGGCAGCGGCGGCAGGTTGCGCGATCTCGCCCGACATGAAGGCCGGGAACCAGCTTTCATGGGCGACCGTCAAGTCCGCAACCGCGACGTCCAGCAATCCCTCGATCGTAAGCCGACCGTCGCCGGCGACGATGCCGAGCCGCTGGAACGGCAGATGCGCGGCGACCGCCATCGCGGTCACATCCGCTTCGGCGTCCATCGGGACGGCCAGGACGTAGCGCGCTTGATCCTCGCCGAACAGCAGCGCGTGGGCCGGACCCTCGCCGAGCTTCACGAGAAGGCCGAGGTCGGAGGCGATGCACATCTCCGCCAGGCACACGCCAAGCCCGCCGTCCGACACGTCGTGGCAGGCGGAAACGAGGCCGGCGCGGATCACTCGACGCACGAAGTCGCCGTTGCGCTTCTCGGCCGCAAGGTCCACCAGCGGCGGCGCTCCGTCCTCGCGCCCTTCGACCTCGCGCAGGTAGACGGACGCGCCGAGATGCGAGCCAGGCTCGCCGACGAGGAACAGCGTGTCACCCTCGCGCATCCCGCCGATGCTCGCCGTCCGCGTCCGGTCGTCGATCAGCCCGACGCCGCCAATGGTCGGCGTCGGCAGGATCGCCGACCCCAGCGTCTCGTTGTAGAGCGAGACGTTGCCGGAGACGATCGGAAAGGCCAGCGCCCGGCAGGCTTCGCCGATGCCCTGCACGGCCATGACGAGCTGGCCCATCGCGTGCGGCTTCTCGGGGTTGCCGAAGTTGAGGTTGTCGGTGGCCGCGATCGGCTCGGCTCCGACGGCGGTCAGGTTGCGCCACGCTTCCGCCACCGCCTGCATCCCGCCTTGATAGGGGTCGGCCTCGCAGTAGCGGGGCGTCACGTCGCTGGTAAAGGCCAGCGCCTTCGTCGGGTGGCCATCGACGCGCACCACGCCGGCGTCGCCGCCCGGTCGCTGCAGCGAGTTGCCGCCGATCAGCGTGTCGTATTGCTCGAACACCCAGCGCCGCGAGGCGATGTCCGGCGAGCCGAGCAGCGTCAGAAGCGTCCGCCCGAGATCGTCCGGCACGGGCAGATCGGCGGGATGCACGAGCTTCGCCGGTGTCGGCGGGGTCCACGGCCGGTCGTATTCCGGCGCGTCGTCGCCGAGCTGCTTGATCGGCAGGTTCGCGACCTCTTCGCCGGCGAACAGGACGCGGAAACGCAGGTCGTCCGTGGTGCGGCCGACGATCGCGAAGTCCAGCCCCCATTTGCGGAAGATCGCCTCGGCCTGCCGCTCCTTCTCGGGGCGCAGCACCATGAGCATCCGCTCCTGGCTTTCCGACAGCATCATTTCGTAAGGCGTCATCCGCGCCTCGCGCGCCGGCACCTTGTCGAGGTTCAGTTCGATGCCGAGGTCGCCCTTCGCGCCCATCTCCACGGCCGAGCAGGTGAGGCCGGCGGCGCCCATGTCTTGGATCGCGACGACGGCGCCCGTCTGCATCAGTTCGAGGCAGGCTTCGAGCAGGCATTTCTCGGTGAACGGATCGCCGACCTGCACGGTCGGGCGCTTCTCCTCGATCGTCTCGTCGAACTCGGCGGACGCCATGGTGGCGCCGCCGACGCCGTCGCGCCCGGTCTTGGCGCCGAGATAGACGACGGGCAGGCCAACGCCTTCGGCCTTCGAATAGAACACGGCGTCGGTACGCGCGAGGCCGGCCGCGAAGGCGTTGACGAGGCAGTTGCCGTTGTAGCGCGGGTGGAAGTTCACCTCGCCGCCGACGGTCGGCACGCCGAAGGCGTTGCCGTAGCCGCCGACGCCCGCGACGACGCCAGCCACGAGGTGGCGCGTTTTAAGATGGTCCGGCGCGCCGAAGCGCAGCGCGTTCATCGCCGCGATCGGCCGCGCGCCCATGGTGAATACGTCGCGCAGGATGCCGCCGACGCCCGTCGCCGCGCCCTGGTAGGGCTCGATGAAAGACGGGTGGTTGTGCGACTCCATCTTGAAGACGACGCAGAGCCCGTCGCCGATATCGACGACGCCGGCGTTCTCGCCCGGTCCCTGGATGACGCGCGCGCCGGTCGTCGGCAGCGTCCGCAGCCAGCGCTTCGACGACTTGTAGGAGCAGTGCTCGTTCCACATGGCGGAGAAGATGCCGAGCTCGACGATCGTCGGCTCGCGGCCGATCAGCGCCAGGATGCGCTCGTACTCGTCGGCTTTCAGTCCATGCGCCGCGACGAGCTCAGGCGTGATGGCGACGTCGGTCATGCAGCGGCTTTCCGGCGGACAATCAAACGGCGACCCATCGCTGGCCACGCTCGCGGCAGACGGCGGTTTCGGCCGCCCCGCGCAGCACCCGCGCGTCGTCGGCAGCCTGGCTGATCGCCTCCTCGAACACGCGCTGCGAGAAAACCAGCAGCGCGTAATCGCGGCCCGAGCGGAGGCACAGCGCATAGCCGTCCGCCCCCTCGCGTACGAAACCGGGGGTGCGCTCGGCCTGCCGGCGGCGAAACACGACGCGGGCTGTGTCGCGCGCGTAGGCGATCTCAGTCCGGCTCAGCGGCAAGGCGCGCTCGACAACAGCCGGCGCGGCGAAGGCCGCGGGCTCCGGGCGAATCTCGAAGGTCTCGTAGCCGGCCGTCGCCCAGACGCATCCGGTCAGGAACGGCAGGGTCGCGCCGAGCGCGGCGGCGATGTTCAGGCGGCGCATTGCGTGCCTCCGGCATTCCAGCGGCGGATGTCGGCGTCGACGCGGCCGGCGAGGGCGGTCTCCATCACGGGGCCGTAGGTGGCCACGGTCGGAGAGCCGTTGCGACCTTCCACCACCAGCAGGGGCTTGGCCTCCGGCCGGCCCTTCGGCACGAGCAGGAAGCGCGGACGGCCGGAGAACGAGGACAGCTCCGGCGCCAAGCCGTAGGCGGCGAAGCTCGGGTCGCCGGACTTGATCCAACAGCGGTTGGCCGCGAGCGTCAGCCGCTCCATCCGGTCGAGCGCGGACGCGGCGCCGACCGGTTGCGGCGCCTGGCGGGCGGTGGAGCAAGCGGCGAGAAGGCTCGTCGTCACCAGCGCGAAGGCGAGGGCGGTCTTCAAGCGGCCAACCCCTGCTGTGCGCCGAGCACCGACTCGAAGAGGCCGCGGCCATCGGTACCGCCGTGCTCCGGCTCGATCAGGTTCTCCGGATGCGGCATCAGGCCGAGGACGTTGCCCGCCTCGTTGACGATGCCGGCGATGTCGCGCGCCGCGCCGTTCGGGTTCGTGCCCTCCGCGTAGCGTAACACGACGCGGTTCTCCTCATGCAGCCGGTGCAGCGTCTCGTCGTCGGCGAAGTAGTTGCCGTCGTGATGAGCCACCGGGCAGCGGATGATCTGGCCGGGCGCATAGGCCGTCGTGAAGCGCGTTTGGGCGTTCGCGACTTCTAACCTCACCTCGCGGCACACGAAGCGCAGCGTCGAGTTGCGCATCAGGGCGCCGGGTAGCAGGCCCGCCTCGCAGAGGATCTGGAAGCCGTTGCACACGCCGAGCACCGGCACGCCGCGCGCGGCTTGCGCTGCGACCGCGCGAACCACCGGCGAGCGCGCGGCGATGGCGCCGCAGCGCAGGTAGTCGCCGAACGAGAAGCCGCCGGGGATCACGATCAGGTCGACGGGCGGGATGGTGGTTTCGGTCTGCCAGACGGTCAGCGGCTCGCGGCCGGAAACGGACCGCAACGCTGCGATCATGTCGCGGTCGCGGTTGAGACCGGGCAGGAGGACGACGGCGGACTTCATCGCGGGACTTCGATGCCTTTCAGGAACGCGTGCGCGAACGCGAAACGGTCGCCTCCGCGTTCGCACGTCCGGCAATCGACGCGGACGTAACGCCCGGCGAGAATGCCGACCGCGTTGAGCTTCGATTTCCAGCCGTAAGGCGCGAGCGTTTCGGTCGTATACCAGGACTGGCCGTCGAGCCAGATCGTACCAGGCTCCTTGCTGACCTCGGTGCCCTCCTGAGCGTCCTCCAGCACCTGCCCGCGCATATCCACCCTGCCGCTCGTCACCGCGACCATCCAAGCGTCGGGAACGAACGACGGCATGTCCGTTATTGGTGCATCCGGCACGATGACCGTGCAGGCCCGCTGCGACACTTTGCACTCGGGAGTGTCGCAGGTGAACGCAGCGACCTCGCCATCGTCGCCCTCGATCTCCTTCGACCATCCGGCTGGGATCAGCACAGCGACCCCGTGCAACGGCTCGTTCCAACCCGGAAGCGGTTCGGCAAACGCAGAGACCGCTGGCACCACCAAGGCGGAAGCAACGGCGAGCGCTGGAAACGCAGGGGCGTTCGAGGAGCGGGCAGCCATCGCGGGTCTCCCTGTCGGAAGGTTGCGGCCTTTTCCAGTCATCGAGGTCAAAGCGTTCCGCCGACCGGTTACGCGCCGACCTTCCGCCTTAGCGAGACGGCTCGTAGGGAGCACCGGTCTCGGCCATCTCGCGAAGCTCTAAACGGCGTTCGATGCGGTCGAGTCTTTGGTCGATGCGCGTAAGAATGCCGTAAAGGTTCGTCATATCGGATTGCATCGAGGCGATGTAGCCGCGAATGGCGTTCTGCCCGTTGTGGAGCTCGACAGCTATCTGCTCCGACCCCTCTTGCCGCGCCTGAAGTTTCTTCAGAATTTCGAACGTCAGGTCGTTCGTAACTTCGGCCATTGCCGCCTCCGAAAGCCTCAAACGATCTCGATGGAATAGTTCTCGATCACCGTGTTGGCGAGCAGCTTGTCGCACATGGCGGCGAGGTCGGTACGGGCCGCGTCGCGGTCGTCGCCGCTGAGCTCGACATCGAACACCTTGCCCTGCCGCACCGACCCGACGCCGGCGAAGCCGAGCGTGCCGAGCGCGCCCTCGATCGCCTTGCCCTGCGGGTCGAGGACGCCGGTCTTCAACGTGACGACGATGCGAGCCTTGATCATGGTTCAGCCGTTGCGTTGCCGTCGGGAGCGGACCCCAGCCATTTTGTACAGCCGGTCACGAGCCGCGGGGGACTTACGACCCCCCGGGTCCGTCCTCGTTCTTCGTCGCCGCGACGTCCCTGTCGCTGGAATGGACGAGTTTCAAAGCCGATGCCGGTCGCGGCGCCTTGGAGCGCCGCCGCCTTACTTGACCAGCACCGGCCCCGTGGGGCGGGGCGGCTCGTTCTCGTTCATGATGCCGAGCCGGCGGGCAACTTCCTGATAGGCTTCGACGAGACCGCCCATGTCGCGGCGGAAGCGGTCCTTGTCGAGCTTCTCCTGCGTCTGCACGTCCCACAAGCGGCAGGAGTCCGGCGAGATCTCGTCGGCGACGATGATCCGCATCATGTCGCCCTCGAACAGGCGGCCAGTCTCAAGCTTGAAGTCGATGAGCTGGATGCCGACGCCGAGGAAAAGGCCCGACAGGAAGTCGTTGACCCGGATCGCCAGGGCCATGATGTCGTCGATCTCCTGCGGCGTCGCCCAGCCGAAGGCGGTGATGTGCTCCTCCGACACCATCGGGTCGTCGAGCGCGTCCGCCTTGTAGTAGAACTCGATGATCGAGCGGGGCAGCACCGTGCCCTCCTCGATGCCGAGCCGCTTGGCGAGCGAGCCGGCCGCGATGTTGCGGACCACGACCTCGAGCGGGATGATCTCGACTTCCTTGATCAGCTGCTCGCGCATGTTCAGCCGACGGATGAAGTGCGTCGGGATGCCCATCTTGTTCAGGTGTGAGAAGATGTATTCCGAGATGCGGTTGTTGAGGACGCCCTTGCCGTCGACGATCTCGTGCTTCTTCTTGTTGAAGGCGGTGGCGTCGTCCTTAAAAAACTGAACAAGGGTGCCCGGCTCCGGCCCCTCGTAAAGGATCTTTGCCTTGCCCTCGTAGATACGGCGGCGACGTGTCATCAGGTGCGCTCTAACGTGAATCGGTCGGCCCGGCAGCAGGGTGCCCGGGTCAGGGTAGGCCGAGCCCGTGAATAGACCATGTGCACCTGCGAAACAATGATCGCCCGGCGCGGCGAGCCTCGTCCCCAGGTCGGGTCGCATCGAGCGCGATGCAATGGCGGCGCGCGCCGCCGGCGCCTTTCCCCTTCATTTCCCGTCGCAAGCGCCCTATCACCGATCGACCGATCGGACGGAACCGACCCGCGAAGGGAGCCAACGCCCATGTCGATGACGGACCGCGAGCGCGACTTCGAGAACCGCTTCGTTCACGACCAGGAACTGCGCTTTCGCATCGAGGCCCGGCGCAACAAGCTTGCCGGGCTGTGGGCGGCGGAGAAGCTCGGTCGCAGCGGCGAGGACGCGAGCGCCTACGCGCAGGACCTGATCCGCGCCTCGTTCATGAAGGCCGGCGACACGGACGTGTTCGACAAGCTGCGCGCCGACTTCGACGCCGCCGGCGTCCAGCAGTCCGACCATCAGATCCGCCGCACGCTCGCCGACCTGCTGGTGGAAGCCGAACAACAGGTGATGGTGGAGTAGACGCGTTGCCGCTTCCCGATCTGCGCGCCCGCCTCGCGAACGGCCCCGTCCTGTCGGCCTGGTCGGCGCTGGTCGACCCGGTCGTCCACGAGGCGATGGTCCGTTCGTCCTTCGACGCGATCACGTTCGACATGCAGCACGGGCTGCACGACACGGCGAGCGTGGCCGCCGGCCTGTCGGTCGCTGCGATGCTCGGCAAGCCGGCGATCGTGCGGGTGCCGATCGAGGCGCGCGCGACCGTTTCGCGGGTTCTCGACTTCGGCGCCTCGGGCGTCATCCTGCCGATGATCGAGACCGCGGCGGACGCGCGGCGCTTGGCGAGCGTCGCCAAGTATCCGCCGCTTGGGCTGCGGTCGTACGGGCCGACGCGGGCGGTGGACGCGCACGGCTACGCCACGGCGGCCGACTACACGCGCGCCGCCAACGCCGAAACGCTCGCCTTCGCGATGATCGAGACGCGCGCCGCGCTCGACGACCTCGAGACGATCGCGGCGGTCGACGGCCTCGACGGCTTCTTCGTCGGGCCGTCCGACCTGTCGATCGCGCTGTCGGCCGACGGGACCCGCGACGTGAACAGTTCCGAATGCGAAGCGGCGATTCGCCGGGTCCTGACTGTCGCAAGGACGGCGAAGAAGTTCACCGGCATCTACGCTGTCGGGGTCGCCGACGCGCGCGCCTACCGCGACCTCGGCTTCGACCTCGTCGCCGTGTCGTCCGACGTCAACCTCCTGAAGTTGGCCGCAGCGGACCTCGTCGCCCAGATCAAAAGCTGATGGCGGCGCCGTCCGACAAGGGATCGGGCGACAGGTTCGATACGAACTTGCCGAAGGTCAGCAGCCCTTCCGGCCACGGCCCATGGCCGCTTTCGGCGTTGATGTGGCCGGAAAAGCCGGCGTCCACGAACAGCGAGCCCCAGGCGCCCGCGATGTCCTCCGCCGTCTCGTAGGACGAGAACGGATCGTCCTGGCTCGCGACGACGACCGACGGGAACGGCAGCGGCTCGCGCGGATAGGGGCCGAAGGTCATCAGGTGCTTCGGCCGCAAGTTCGGGTTCGCGACGTCCGGCGGGGCGACCAGGAACGCTCCCGCCACGTAGCGCCGAAAGTGCGCCGTTGCCTGCACGACGGCCGCGACGCCGAGCGAATGCGCGACGAGCACGACCGGCTTCGTCGCCTCGTTCACGGCCGCCGCGACCGCATGGGTCCATTCCTCGCGGATCGGCTTCGACCATTCGGCCTGCTCGACGCGCCGCGCGGTGGACAAGCGCCGTTCCCAGCGGCTCTGCCAGTGCTCCGGACCGGAGCCCTGGTAGCCGGGAACAATCAAGATTTCGGCCTGGGACACGCGCATCGGCGCGCCAGATGCGAGCTTGGCAATGCCAAGTCAAGCGCTCCAGCGTTTTCCCAAGCCGGCGTTGTCCGCCGCTCCGGGGGCTGATGGAAGCCTGCAAGGGAGAGGCTGGAACGTTCGAGCCGGGTTGACGGCAGCCTTGGCGGGCCGACGAGCCGGCAACGACCGAGTCCCGTCAACTTGCCGCAGCACCGACCAACCATCGAATTCTGCAGGCGCCGGGTTCCTACCCTATACTAGGCGGCATGGACACTGTTGCAGATGTTGCCCGGGACGGCACCGATCTCGGGTTCTCCGGCTCGCGTGCGAGGCCAGCCGTCCGCCAGCGGCAGGGCGCTATCGGGCTGACGCTGTGTGCCCTGGTGATCGGCGCATGGCTGACGATGCACGTCGCCGCCGTGTTCTTCTTTCCGTTAAGTTGGGCGACGGCTCCGCTCGTGCCGCTCGTCGTGCTGGCGCAGTGCTGGCTCGCCGTGGGCGCGTTCATCGTCTCGCACGACGCCATTCATGGCTCGCTCGCACCGTTCAAGCCGAAACTTAATTCCGCGCTCGGATCCGTCGTCCTGTTGCTTTACGCCGGATTCAGCTGGCGGAAGGTTCGAGCCGCCCACATGGCGCATCATCTCGCGCCGGGCACCGCTGCCGACCCCGATTTCTACGAGGGCAACCCTGAGGACTTCTGGCCCTGGTATCGGACTTTCTTCGTCCGCTACTTCGGCTGGGGCTCGGTCGCGTTCGTTTGCCTGGTCGTGGCGGTCTATGCCGCGATCCTGGGCGCGTCCGTGTGGAACATCGTCCTGTTCTACGGCCTGCCGTCGATCGGTTCGTCGCTGCAACTCTTCTACTTCGGCACCTATCTGCCGCACCGGCACGAGGAGGACGCCTTTGCCGACGACCACAGGGCGCGGAGCAACGACTTCGGCTGGCTCGCATCGCTGCTGACCTGCTTCCACTTCGGCTACCACCACGAGCACCACCTGTCGCCGGCGGTTCCATGGTGGGCACTGCCGAGCGAGCATGCGAGGCTATCCGGCGGACGAGGCTGACCGCCCCGTCCTGGCGGTTCATCGCGCCGGCAGACCGTCGCCGTCGTCGGGTCCGGAAACAAGCTCGAACGAACCCTTGTCTCTTCCCAGCGCCGCCTTCTCGCGCGCGATCACGCCGGACGCGCGCAACTGCGCGTGCAGGCGGTCGATCGGCGGGGCGTAGAGGAAGCCGAACGAGACGCTGTCGGCCTTGCCGCGCACCGCATGGTGCAGGCGATGCGCTTGCACCAGCCGCTTCGCGTAGCCCCGGTGCGGGATGTAGCGGAAAGGCCAGCGCTGATGGACGAGGCCGTCGTGGACGATGAAATACATCAGCCCATAGAGCGTGATGCCCCAGGCCACCGCATTGATCAACGGATGCACGAAGGAGCCGACGGTGAACAAGGCGATCGCGAAGCCGGCGAACAGCACGGCGTAAAGGTCGTTCTTCTCCAGAAGCTCGTCGTGCGGCTCGTGGTGGGAGCGATGCCAGCCCCAGCCCCATTCGTGCATGATGTACTTGTGCGCCCACCAGGCGAAGGCTTCCATCGACGCGGCAGTCGCGAGCGCGACCGCGATCAGGAACGGCCAACTGGTCATCCAACTCATGTCCGATCCTTCCGTATCCGAACCGCTTCCGTCGCGGTTCTTGCCGTATCTAATTGTCGATGGCGCGCCGCACCATCCTAGCGTCAAAAGGGTCCGGACGCAGGCGCTTCCGGGCACCCTGCGACGATGCGAACGTCGCGATCGCCCGTGAACGTCGTTTCGCGATCATAGAAGCGGACTGACCAGCCGCATGGCGTTCTCGGCCAGTTGCGTGAAGAAGCCGCGCTTCTCCCAGGTCTCGGTCGTCAAGCGCCGGCTCTTGGATCGATAGTCGTTCTCGATCCGTCGGAGCTGCTCAACGACGCTTGCGTCGTAGGCGATCAGCGTCACCTCGGAGTTCAGCTCGAACGAGCGGCGGTCCATGTTCGCCGAGCCGATCACCGCGATGTCGTCGTCGATCGACAAGTGCTTGGCGTGCAGGAACCGCTCCTGGTAAAGCATGACCTCGACGCCGCAATACAGAAGCTCGTCGTAGTAGGACCGCTGCGCGTGGTCGATGAGGATGCTGTTCGTCCTGTCCGTCATGAATAGGGTGACCTTCACGCCCTTCTCGACGGCGCTTCGCAGCGCCAGCAGCAGCGGCTCGTTCGGGATGAAGTAGGGCGTCGTCAGCACGACGCGGTCGGTCGCGGCGTGGATCAGGTCCGTGAACAGCGTGTCGAGCCGGCTGTCGGGATGGTCCGGCCCGCTCGGCAGGACCTGCGCCCGGACCTCGCCCTCGGTCTTCTCCGAATGCGGCATGACGTTCTGGTTCGATAGGTCCTCCTCGGTCTCCAGAAACCAGTCGCCGATGAACACCGACTGGAGCTCCAGCACCACCGGTCCGGTCACCCGCGCCATCACCTCGCGGTAGAAGGTGTTCGGCTCGTATTCCATGCGGTGCATGTTCTGCGAACCGATCCAGCCGACCCGCCCGTCGATGACGACGATCTTGCGGTGGTTGCGAAGGTCCGCCCGCGTCGCTCGCTTCCAGAAGCGCAGGGGCAGGATGAGGTGGACCTCGACGCCCGTGCCGTCGAGCCGGCGGATGATGGCGTTGCGGTCGTTCGCCGAGCCCACCGCGTCGATCAAGAGGCGGCATTTGACGCCGCGCGCGGCCGCCCGTTCCATCGCCGACAGGACGCGGTTGCCGGCCTCGTCGTCGTGGAGGATGTAGAACATCACGTGCGCGTGGTGCCTGGCATTCTCGATGTCGCCGGCGATGCGGTCGACGACGCGGTTGTAGTCGCCGTCCAGCTGAATGGTGTTCCCGGCGACGCAGGGAAGCTGGCCGAGCGAGCGCACGAGGTGCGCCGCGGTCCGACTTCTCGGCGGCAGTTCGCTCGCGGCGTCCGTCGCGGCGGGCGGTATGTCCTTCGACGCGCGGCGCACGACGTCCGGCACGGATTTGATGCGCTCCCGCCGCCATTTGGGATGGCGGGCGTTGCCGATCAGGAAATAGATCACGAGCGCCGCGTAGGGCTGGAAGAAGAACAACAGCAGCCAACCCTGCGCCGCCGCCGGCGAGCGGCGGAACGGGATGACCACGAGCGCGCCTAAGACGATGCTCCAGGTCACGACCGCCAGGCCGATCGACCAGAGGCTCCATCCGAAGTCCGTCGTCACGCGCTCTCTCGGTTTCGTCGGCGACCGCCGAAGGTCGCGTCCGCGACCACGCTCGGTTGCCCGCCCCCAGACGCTAGCGCATATGGGGCTTTCGGGGTCCAGTCGAGAGGCGGCTCCGGGCGTTTGGGTGTGGAAACGTACGGCACGCGGCGACGGCAAAGGATGGAACGTGGTTCGGATCGTCTACGCCAACCTCGGTTACCTTCGCGAGATCGACGGCTCGTTCGGGCACCACATTCGGCGCGCGCACCACCACCTGTTCACCCCGCGCAAGGCGCAGATGCGCAGCCTGGCTTTGGTCAAGCAGGCGCTGGAGCGACTGAAGCCCGACCTGTCCTGCTTCGTGGAGATCGACCAGGGTTCGCTGACGAACGGCTTCTTCGACCAGTTCCCGGTGCTGCGGGAGGACCACCATTTGACGGGGACGATCGACAACAAGTACAGCGCGACGCGGCGCTACCGGCGGCTCTCCATCTCGCGCGGCAAGTCGAACGCCTTCCTCGCCAACCGCACGGTCGACTTCGCGCGCCGCTACCTCGACCACGGCAAGAAGCGCCTCGTCTACGACATCGACATCGACGGCATCCGCGTCCTCGTCGTCCATTGCGCGCTCATGAGGCGCACGCGCGCCATGCAGTATGCCCAGATCGCCGAATGGATCGCCGAGCGCGACGTGCCGAGCATCGTCGTCGGCGACTTCAACGCGATGAGCGGCGAGTCCGAACTCGCGCCGCTGCTGCACGACGGCCGGCTGATCCACGCCAACCGGCTGCTCGGTCCCACCTTCCGCTTCGGCCCGTGGCGGGCGAGCCTCGACACGTGCCTGGTGTCGGCCGAGCTGGAAGCCGACTGCCGGATCGAGATCCTCGATCAGCCCTTCTCCGATCATAAGATGTTCAAGATCGACATCGACCGAAGGGACGGGGTGGCGCTGGCATCCTGAAGCGCTCGGCCGTCCAGCCGATCACGCCGCGCCGAACACGCGGCGGAAGATCGTGTCGACGTGCCGCGTATGGTAGCCGAGGTCGAACTTCTCGCGCAGCTCCGCCTCCGGCAGCGCCGCGCGCACGTCCGGGTCGGCGAGAAGCTCCTCCAGGAAGTCCTTGTCCTCCTCCCAAACCCGCATCGCGTTGCGCTGGACGAGGCGGTAGGCGTCCTCGCGGGAGACGCCGGCCTGCGTCAGCGCCAGCAGCACGCGCTGCGAATGCACGAGCCCGCGGAACTGGTTGAGGTTGCGCTCCATGCGGCGCGGGTAGACCAGGAGCTTGTCGATCACCCCGGTCAGCCGGGTTATCGCGAAGTCGAGCGTGACGGTCGCGTCCGGCCCGAACATCCGCTCGACGGAAGAGTGCGAGATGTCGCGCTCGTGCCAGAGCGCGACGTTCTCCATGGCCGGCACGACGGCGGCGCGCACGATCCGCGCCAGGCCAGTGAGGTTCTCGGTCAGCACCGGGTTGCGCTTGTGCGGCATCGCCGACGAGCCCTTCTGGCCGGGCGCGAAATACTCCTCCGCCTCCAGCACCTCGGTGCGCTGCAGATGGCGGATTTCCGTCGCCAGCCGCTCGATCGAGGCCGCGACCACGCCGAGCGTCGCGAAGAACATCGCGTGCCGGTCGCGCGGGATGACCTGCGTCGAGACCGGCTCCGGCGCGAGGCCCATCGCCTTCGCCACGTGCTCTTCGACGCGCGGGTCGATGTTGGCGAAGGTGCCGACCGCGCCGGAGATCGCGCAGGTCGCGACCTCCTTGCGCGCCGCGACGAGGCGCTCGCGGGCGCGCTCGAACTCCGCGAAGGCGAGGGCGAGCTTGACGCCGAAGGTCGTCGGCTCGGCGTGGATACCGTGCGAGCGGCCGATCGTGACGGTATCCTTGTGCTCGAAAGCCCGGCGCTTGAGCGCCGCGAGCAAAGCGTCGACATCGGCAATCAGGATGTCGCTCGCGCGCGCGAGCTGCACGGCGAAACAGGTGTCGAGCACGTCCGACGAGGTCATGCCCTGGTGGACGAAGCGGGCGTCCAGCCCGACGATCTCGGCGAGGTGGGTCAGGAAGGCGATGACGTCGTGCTTGGTCTCGCGCTCGATCGCGTCGATGCGCTCGACATCGAAGGTCGCCGCGCCGCCTTTCGCCCAGATCGTCTCCGCCGCGCTCTTCGGAATGACGCCGAGTTCGGCGAGCGCGTCGCAGGCGTGCGCCTCGATCTCGAACCAGATGCGGAACTTCGTTTCCGGCGACCAGACGGCGACCATCTCGGGCCGGGAATAGCGGGGGATCATCGCGGGTGTTGCCTGTGTCGCACGATTGCGGGGTGTCGTGAATGCAGGCCTGTACACGACTCCAGCGCTCTAACAGAGCCGAGCTATCGCCTCAAATCGGCAGATCAGTCCAAGGCGGCTTGCGATCGATCGGACCGGGCGTCGCCGCGAACACGCCGCGCGCGATCGCTCGGGCCATGACGGCCGCAGCGGCCGCGCCGAGCAGCGTCGCGACGTTCGGGTCGGCGGGCGCTTCCCGGCGCGCGGTCGCGAGCGCGAAGACGAGATCCCCGTCGTAGTCGGTATGAGCCGGCCAGATCGCACGGGCGAAGCCGTCGTGGGCGGCGACGGCCAGGCGTTGGGCTTGCGACTTCGTGAGCGTCAGGTCGGTCGCAATCACCGCGATCGTCGTGTTCGCGCCGGGTCGCGCGTCGAACTTGGTGACCGGCGTCGCGGCGTCGGCTGGCCAGGGCGCGTGTTCGACGTACCAGCCCAGGTGCTTGCGCCA
>CAXUCL010000005.1:0-6649 GCA_964249395.1 uncultured Rhizobiaceae bacterium | reverse complement strand
ACCGCGCCGATGGTGGTGCCGGGGCCGCCCTTCCAGGACGGCCGCGAGGCCGCGTCGTCGAAGCGTTGCGGCCAGCCGAGCCCGCCGAACTCGCCCTCTCGCTCGAACGGCGCCGCCCAGAAGTGCCGCGTCCGGCCGATCAGCGGCGACCCGACGGCGTTGCAGGCCACGAGTGCCGCCACCGTCGCCCCGTTCGGCAGCACAACGGAAGCCGAGCCCAGTCCGCCTTTGCAAACGGCCGTGGTCGCACCGGTGCCCGCGCCCGCGCTGCCGAGCGCGAAGGCGCCGCCCGCGCGCGCCGCCGCCTCGTAGCCGAACTCGCGATACGGCGGGTAGCGGCCCCAACCGCCGCGGTCGCGCATGTCGAACAGGATCGCGGCAGGCACGATTGGCACCCGCGACTCGCCGACCGCAAAGCCGCGTCCCCGCTCGCGGAGCCAGGCCTGCGCGCCGGCCGCCGCGTCGAGGCCGAAGGCAGAGCCGCCGGACAGGACGAGCGCGTCGACGCCTTGAACGGTCGTGTCCGGCGTCAGAAGGTCGGTCTCGCGCGTGCCCGGCGCGCCGCCGGCGACGTGCACGGCGGCCGTCGTCGGTTGATCGCAAAGGACCACCGTCGTGCCGCTTCCGAGAGCCGCGTCCGCAGCGTTGCCGACCGCAAGGCCCGCGACGTCGGTGATGAGGTTGCGCGGCCCCGCACGCCAGAACGGCGCGTCGCTCATCCGTCGGTCTCGGCTACGAAGTCGCGGCCGTCGAAACGGTAGGTGCGGAACAGATCGAGGTTGCCGTCGCCGTTCGGATCGAAACGGACGCTGCCGAGGGCGGTGGAAAACTCAAGCGAATCGAGAACGGCGGCGATCGACCGGCCGTCCCCCGACGCCGTGCGAAGCGCGTCTGCCGCGATCTCGATCCCGACGAAAGCGGCACCGAAATAGCCCTGCGCGACGGCGGCGTCCGGGTCGCCTGCCGGCAGGAGGTCGGCGAAGCGGCTCAGCGGCGCGACGGCGAGGGTGCCGACCGGCAACTCGGCCGCGTCCGGCGGCTCGTCCAGCAACGCCTCGCCGCCGATGATCTCGAAAGCAAGGCCAGCCTCCCCGGCATCGCGCGCGATCGTCGCCGCGTCGCTCCGCTCCCCCGCGACGACGAAGCGCGTGACGCCGGTGCGCAGCAGCCGTCGGACGAAGCCGAACTGTTTCTCCTCCGCCGGCCGGAACGTGTCCAGCAGGGCCGGCTTCAGGCCTTCGGCCTCCAGCTTCGAGCGCACGCGCGCGGCCGTAGATCGAGCCGTCGTCGATCAGGCCGAACGCCGCGTCTTTCCAGCGCGAGGCGACGAGACGGGCGATGGCGGCGCTTTCCGCGTCGGCTGGCGGCGCGATGCGCCAAACGAGGTCGCCGGTCTTCGCTCGGTTCGCGGTAAACCGGTCGGCCCGGACGCCGACGTCGATCGTCGGGATACCGGCGGCCCGCAGGACGGGCAGGGCGGCTTCGAGCGCTTCGGTGCAAAGGAAGCCGACGACGATCGGGACGCGCTCGCGCGCGAAGCGCTCGCCCGCTGTCCGTCCGCCTTCCGCCGAGCAGAGCGTGTCCGCCTCGCTCGTTTCGACGCCGATTCTCGCCGCTGCCGCTCGGGCGCCGGCGGCAAGCTCGGCGCCGAGCCCGGCGTTCGGTCCGGACAACGGCGCGGCGACGCCGATCCGCGCCGGCTCGGCGGCGGCCGGCGCCGAGCCGGTGGCGAACAACGCAAGCCATGCGATCAGGACGGGGCGCACCATGGCGCGAAGCCTTAAGCCGGTTGGCCGCGCTTGCCCAGGGTTGCGCCGCCGCGCCGCATCTGCGACGCAGGCGTCCGCCGCGTCGATCCCGCGCGACGTTCCCAAGACGGGCGGCTTCGCGGCCGCTTTCCAGCGTTTCGAGGCCTGTTCTTCCGATGCCGATCGAGCCGCAAGCGTTCCGCGACGCGATGAGCCGCTTCGCGAGCGCCGTGCATGTCGTGACGACGGCCGGTCCGGCCGGTCGTCGGGGCGTGACGGCCACGGCCGTCGCCAGCGTATCCGACGACCCGCCCACGATACTCGTCTGCCTCAACGCCTCGAACCCCGACAACGCGATGTTCGCCGAGAACGGCGTCTTCGCCGTCAACACGCTCGCCGCGAACGACCGGACGGTCGCCATGACCTTCGCCGGCACCACCGGGGTGCCGAAGCCAGAGCGGTTCGACACCGGTCTCTGGGAAGCGGGCGCGACGGGCGCGCCGCTCCTCGCCTCGGCGCTCGCGGCCTTCGACTGTCGCATCAGTGCCGTCGAGACCGTCGCGACCCATCGGGTGCTGATCGGCGAGGTGGTCGGGCTCGGGCAAGGGCCGCTCGCGCCGCCGCTGATCTACCACGCGCGCGGCTACCGGCTGCTCTGACCGGACGAGCCTTGCGCGGAAGTCGGCGGCGGCCATATTCCGCCAAACGGGGGCGTGACCCCGAAGCAGGCGCCATGTCCGCATCGCATTCCGCACCGGGGCCGTCGCGACCCTTGCCGCAGTCGATCGACGAAACGCTCGCGCTTCTCGAGAGCGAGGACTACGTCGCCGACCGCGCGCTCGCGACGGTGCTGTTCCTGTCGCTGCGCATGGGACGCCCGCTGTTACTCGAAGGCGAGGCGGGCGTCGGCAAGACGGAGATCGCCAAGGTTCTGAGCCGCGGCCTTGGCCGGCCGCTGATCCGCTTGCAGTGCTACGAAGGGCTCGACGTTTCGTCGGCGCTCTACGAGTGGAACTACGCCGCACAGATGATCGAGATTCGCCTGAGCGAGGCGGGCGGCGACGCCAACCGCGCGTCCGTGCGCGAGGGCATATTCTCCGACCGCTTCCTGATCCGCCGCCCGATCCTGCAGGCGCTGGAAGGCGAGCCGGGCCGGGCGCCCGTGCTCCTCATCGACGAGCTCGACCGTACCGACGAGGCGTTCGAGGCGTTCCTGCTCGAAATCCTTTCCGACAACCAGGTGACGATCCCCGAGCTTGGCACCATCCGTGCGGCCGAGCCGCCGCTCGTCGTCATCACCACCAACCGGACCCGCGAGATCCACGACGCGCTGAAACGCCGCTGCCTCTACCATTGGGTCGACTACCCGTCGGCCGATCGCGAGCTGGAGATCGTCCGGCGCAAGGCGCCCGGCGCGAACGCCGACCTCGCGCGCGAGCTCGTCGCCTTCGTGCAGCGGCTGCGCGGCGCCGACCTGTTCAAGGCGCCGGGCGTCGCCGAGACCATCGACTGGGCGACGGCGCTGACCGAGCTGAACGCCTTCGCGCTCGACCCGGCCGTGGTGTCGGACACGCTCGGCGTCCTCCTGAAGTACCAGGACGACATCGCGCGCATCGAGCGCGGCGAAGGCCGCGAAATCCTCGCCGACGTGCGGCGCGACTTGGCGCTCGCCGGATGAGCGCCGCCGCTCGTCCGGCCGCCGACCTCGACGGCCGCCTCGCCGACAACATCGCCTTCTTCGCCCGAACTCTGCGCCGCGCCGGTCTCAAGCTCGGGCCGGCGGCGACGCTCGACGCGGTCGCGGCGGTGCGGGCCGCCGGCCTGTCGTCGCGCGACGCCGTCTACTGGACGCTGCATGCCGTGCTGGTGAAGCGGCGCGAGGACGCGGCGGTGTTCGCCGAAGCCTTCCGCCTGTTCTGGCGCTCGCGCGACCTGATCGAGAAGATGCTGGCGATGTTCCCCTCGACCGTGACGCGGGACACCCCGCCGGAGAAGAAGCGCGCCGGCGAGACGCGGGCGTCCGACGCCCTGCTCGAAGGCGCTCGCAAGCTGCAATCGAGGCAGGTGCGGCCGGAGGTCGAGATCGACGCGACGCTCACCGCGTCCGGCCGCGAGTTGCTGCGGGCGAAGGACTTCGCGCAGATGACGGTGGCGGAGCTGGAGGCCGCCAAGGCGGCGATGCGCGCGCTGCGCCTGCCGGCCGATAGGGTGACGACGCGTCGGTTCCGACCGAACCCGCGGGGCGACCGCATCGATCCGCGGCAGACGATGCAGGCGGCGATGCGCACCGGCGGCAACCTCGTCGTTCCGCGCTTCCGCTCGCGTCGCATCGAGCCGCCACCGCTCGTGGTGCTCGCCGACATCTCCGGTTCGATGAGCCAGTACACGCGCGTCTTCCTGCATTTCGTACACGGCCTGACCGAACACCGCCGGCGCGTCCACACGTTCCTGTTCGGGACGCGGCTGACGAACGTGACCCGGCAGATGCGCCACCGCGACCCGGACGAGGCGCTGAACGACTGCGCCGGCGCCGTGCCGGACTGGTCGGGCGGCACGCGCATCGCCGACGCGCTCGCCCTCTTCAACCGGCAATGGGCGCGCCGCGTGCTCGGCGGCGGCGCGGTGGTGCTCCTGATCACCGACGGGCTGGAGCGCGACGACGTGGAGGCGTTGGGAGTCGAGACCGAGCGTCTGCGGCGGTCGTGCCGTCGTCTGGTCTGGCTGAACCCGTTGTTGCGCTTCGACGGCTTCGCGCCGCGCGCGCGGGGCGTCCGAGCGATGCTGGCGCATGTCGACGAGTTCCGCCCCGTTCATTCCCTCGACGCGATGGACGGCCTGTGCCGAGCGCTCGCCGCGCCCGCCGGCCGCGACACCGATCCGAGGCGCTGGCTCGCCGCGGCGGCGGCGGCTTGAAGCGAGAAAGGCGAACGATGCCTGCGACCAGCCGCGCGACGCTACCCGACGGCGACGTTCTCGCGATCGCCGAACGATGGAAGGACGAGGGCCGCTCGGTCGCGCTCGCGACCGTGATCGAGACCTGGGGTTCCGCCCCGCGCCCGACGGGCAGCCACCTGGTGGTGGACGGCGACGGCAACTTCGAGGGCTCGGTTTCCGGCGGCTGCGTCGAGGGCGCCGTCGTCACGGAAGCGCTCGACGTGATCGAGGCGGGTCGGCCAAAGCTGCTGGAGTTCGGCGTCGCGGACGAGACGGCTTGGCGCGTCGGCCTGTCCTGCGGCGGGCGCATCCGCGTCTTCGTCGAGACGGTCGACTGATGGAAGCGGGGCTGCTCGCCGACCTCAACGCCGAACGACGCGGCCGACGCGCCGCTGTGCTCGTCACCGATCTTGAAACCGGCGCGCAACGGCTGGTGCGCGAGGCCGAGGTCGGGAGCGATCCGCTCGCAGCCCATCTCGCCGCAGCGCTGCGAACCGGTCGCTCGGGCTCCGTGCCATCGGCGGGCGACGGCGAAGCGTTCCTGAACGTCCTCCTGCCACCGCCGCGCGTCGTGGTCGTCGGCGCGGTCCATATCAGTCAGGCGCTCGCGCCGATGGCGCGTATCGCCGGCTTCGAACTGGAGATCGTCGATCCCCGCGACGCCTTCGCGACGCCGGATCGCTTTCCGAACGTACCCGTCCTCGCCGAATGGCCGGAAGAGGCGTTCGATCGCCGCCCGCTCGATCCCTATTGCGCGCTTGTTGCGCTCACCCACGACCCGAAGATCGACGACCAACCTCTTGCTGCGGCATTGAAAGCCGGTTGCTTCTACGTCGGCGCGCTCGGCAGCCGGAAGACGCACGCGCGCCGCGTCGAACGTCTCGCCGCCGCCGGCGTCCCGTCGCGGGACCTCGACCGGATCGAGGCACCGATCGGCCTCGACATCGCCGCCGTGACGCCGGCCGAGATCGCCGTCGCGATCCTCGGCTCGGTGGTGCGGGCGTTCCGTCGGCGGGGCGTCGCCGCTTGAGGTTCGGCCGCGTTCCGCTCGACCGGGCCGAAGGACTGATCCTCGCGCACGCCGTCCGGCTTCCCGACGGCCGACTGCCGAAGGGAACGCTGCTTTCGCCGCAGGACCTCGCGCGGCTTCGCGACGCCGGTGTCGACGCCGTCGTCGGCGCGACGTTGGACGGAGGCGATTGGACGGAGAACGCGGCGGCCGCGGCTGTCGCGACGGCCCGCAGCAACGAGAACCTGATCGCGGAGGCCGCCGCGCCCGGCCGGGCCCACCTGCACGCCGCGACGCGCGGCGTTCTCGTCGTAGATCGGGAACGTGTCGACGCGCTGAATGCGATCGACCCGGCGATCACGCTCGCGACGCTGCCGGCCTTCGCCAGCGTCCGAACGGGGCAGATGGTCGCCACCGTGAAGATCATTCCGCTCGCGGTGTCGGGCGCGTCGATCGAGCGGGCGGGGCGGGTGTTGGCCGAGGGTGCGACCTTACGGGTTGCGCCCTTCCGGCCGCGCCGCGTCGTTCTCGTTCAAACGCGTCTGCCGAGCGTCAAGGAGAGCGTGCTCGACAAGACCGCCCGCATCCTGGCTGGACGGCTCGAAGCGTCGGGCTCGGCGATCACGGTGGAACGGCGCTGCGTCCATGCGGCCGACGACCTCACGGTGGCGCTCGCGACGCTGCCGGAAGCGGAGCTGGTCGTCGTATTCGGCGCTTCGGCGGTGATCGACGCCGCCGACGTGATCCCGGCCGCGATCGAAGACGCCGGCGGCCGCGTCGACCAACTCGGCATGCCGGTCGATCCGGGCAACCTCCTGCTGCTCGGACGCTTCCGCGGCCAACCGATCCTCGGCGCGCCCGGCTGCGCGCGCAGCCCGAAAGAGAACGGCTTCGACTGGGTGCTCGACCGCATCCTCGCGGACGTTCCCGCAACGTCCGCCGACATCCGGCGCATGGG